>JBGPMS010000026.1:0-27120 GCA_041487115.1 Gammaproteobacteria bacterium | reverse complement strand
GCAGAGCGAATACCGCGCCAGTCATCCACAGACCGTGGACGACCACGATGGTTCGCGTGCCTGGATCGACGTCGGAACGGCCTTCGTAGCGCGGCCGCATCGGGCGTCCCGGTCCGCGGCTCACCGGCCGGCAGTGTACAAGGCGAGCGCCAGCTCGGGGTGCGGCGCCTTCTCGTAACGGGCGTCCGCAGCCGGGACCTGTACCGGTGCCCGGTGGCGAATGGAAACGTGTCGCTGCTGCAGCATAGGGAAGAATTCGGAATTCGAGGCGGAGTCGCGGATTATAGGGCGCATGGGCCGGCGAGGAGCCGCTCGCGCGATTCGGTAAGATGCTCTCATGCCCATGCCCATGCCCATGCCCCTGCCGGCCCTGTTGCTGGCGCCCCTCATCGTGGTCCTCGCCTACATCGTGCTGGCCGTCGGCGGGTTCGGCTCGGCCCTCCTGTCGATCCCGCTGCTCGCATTGCTGCTGCCGGTGAAACTCGTGATCCCGCTGGTGCTGATCGTCGATTTCACCGCCACCGTGGCGACCGGCATGCGCTTCCGCCGCGACGTGGCGATGGACGAAATCAAACCGATCATCCCGACCACGCTGCTGGGCCTGATCGCGGGCGTGACGCTGCTGGTCAGACTTCCTGGGCGCTGGGTGCTGCTGGCACTGGGGCTGTTCATCCTGGGCTACGCCGTGTACAGCCTGGTATATCACGCGCATACGCGCAGCCACTCCAAGTGGTGGGCCATCCCCACCGGTTTCTGCGGCGGCGTGATCAGCGGATTGTTCGGTATGGGCGGCCCGGTGTACGTGGTGTATCTGGCCGGTCGCATCGCCGATCCCGCGCGCCTACGCGCAAGCCTGTCGGCGATGTTCAGTATCAACACGGCCGCACGGCTCTGCCTGTTCCTGTTCTCCGGCCTGCTGCTGCAGAAGGACGTGTGGATCGGTGCGCTCTATCTGCTGCCCTTCATGGCGCTCGGTCTAGTCCTCGGCCATCGCATCCATCTCAAGCTCAGCCGGGGGCAGATCGCCCACCTGGTGAGTCTGCTGCTGCTGGCGACCGGCATCTCCGTCCTGTGGAAGGTGTTCGCCTCCGCGTGAGGACCCGTTCACCGGCGGCTTGCCCGGCCGGCGTGCGAGGACTACCATCCCCACTCCATAACCGAGCACGAAGCTGCGCCCCAGTCGCTTCGGCCGCCCGCCGCAACTTTACTCGCCCAGGCGATGTCCCACGTTTCGTATTTCCCCCTGAACGGAGGCCCAATTGGAAGCAGTAACGAAGGACAAGTTGATCGAGGATCTGAAAGTGGTGGCGCTGGACGTGGAAGAGTTGCTCAAAGCCACCGCCAGCCAGACCGGTGAGAAGATCGCGGCGGCCCGCGCCCGCGCCACAGAGTCGCTGCGCAGCGCGCAGATGCGCCTGGCCGACGCCGGCGACGAAGCAGCAGCGCGTGCTCGCGCCGCTGCCGGCGCGACGGACGAGTACGTGCGCGAGAACCCGTGGCAAGCCGTCGGCATTGCCGCGGGCGTTGCGTTCCTCGTCGGCTATCTCATCGGCCGCCGCTGATGGCCGAGCGGAAGTCCCCGGACACGAACAGGCCGGGGCTCGGACTGTTCGACTCCGGCAAAGCGATGCTGGCGACGCTGGTCGCCATCGTGCACAACCGCCTGGAGTTGCTGTCCACCGAGTTGCAGGAAGAGATCGGGCGGGTGGCGCTGATGCTCTTGTGGGGCGCGATCGGGCTGTTCTTCGTCTTCCTCGGGATCACGTTCCTCGCGCTGGTGATCCTGATCGCTTTCTGGGACGATCATCGGCTGCTCACCGCTGCGCTGCTTGCGGTCTTGTTCACGATCCTGGCG
Source organism: Gammaproteobacteria bacterium (assembly GCA_041487115.1). Classification (GTDB taxonomy): domain Bacteria; phylum Pseudomonadota; class Gammaproteobacteria; order Burkholderiales; family SHXO01; genus SHXO01. The sequence continues at coordinate 25,265 of JBGPMS010000026.1, read as the reverse complement.
CTGGTGGCGGGGAACGCGGCCTGGAAGCAGATCGTAGCCAAACCGCGTCCATTCGATGCCAGCTTGACCGAGCTGGCGAAAGACGAAGAGCAACTCCGATCCCGGCCATGATCACCCATATCAACCAACTGGCCGCGCGGCGTGAGGCGCTGGTCGCCGAAGCGGAAGCGCAGCGCGCGCAGGCGGCTGACGTAGGCGCCGAGATACGCGCAGGTCTGGGCTTCGTCGATCGTGGGATGGCTTTTGTGCGCAGTCTACGACGCAAGCCGCTGGCGGTCGGTGTTGCGCTGGCAGCCGTTACGTTGTTGATCGCGAGGCCACGCATGGCGGTAAAGTGGCTGGGGTACGGCATTACCGCATACACGGTGCTTCGGCGAGCGCGCCACTTGCTTTCCGCTTCGACGCGCCAAGATTGACCGACTGCTCACCGCGCCCCGCAGTACCGCAAACAGGAACGGCCGCTTTCGCGGCCGTTCCGTTTTTCCCGACGCGATGCGGTCATACCGCATCGGTCAGCCACAATCGTACCGCGTATCAGTTGGCCTTCTGCCCTTCGACACCCGCTGCCTTGTGCGGCGTCTGGATGGCGGCTCCGCGCGGCATGTTGGTGCGCGCGGCCACATCGGCGTCGTAGGCCACACCCACGGTCTGGCTGCCGCCCTGTGCGCGCGGCATGTTGGTGCGAGCGGCGACATCCGCGTCATAGGCCACTCCAACCTGCGCGGTACCGGCCTGCAGCCCGCTCACGCGGTCGGCGCCGACCAGCCCACCAGCGCGGCCATAGCTCTTGGCGATGGTGTCCGTGTCGGTCGAGGTGACCAGATCGGCAGCGTAGGCGTTGACGGAAAGCGCAGCAGCGGCTGCGATGGCGGAGATAAGAAGCTTGGTGTTCATGCTGGTGCCCCCATACGATGTCTGCTTTAAGTCAAGGTACCGACTCGGGCTTGCAACTCGCCCGGCGGCCCGGTTCGCTCGACCGGCCCGCCACCTGGCCCTTATCCGCTGGGCGGCGAAGCACGATGCGATGGGGACAGTGTAGACAGGCAAGGAGATCGACTCTTGAACGCTATTGCCCAAGTTTTGGACGTTCTTGTTATGAAGCAGCTTCTTCATTGCATCTATTCGCGATGCGCATAGGAGTCATGCCTCGGGAGCGCAGGGGATGCACCGAGCCCGGCGCTTGGAAATACGGGAAACCCCGTTTAAAGCAAAGGGAAACACTGCCGTTAATGGAATTTTGGCGCTTCACTCGCAAACGTCACCGAGAATGGCCCTCTGGAATTTGAAGATCCGCACCCTGCTTGGAATACTGTTCGCGGTGTTGCTCGCGGTGATGGGGCTCGCCACCCTGCAAACGCATTGGACACTCGAGTCCACCTTCGACACTGCACATCGCCAGGGGCTGGCCAAGGACCTCGTTGCCGACATCCTGCCGCCACCGATGTATATCATCGAGGCCCAGATGACAGCGATGGATCTGGTGCACGGGGCCGCGTCTCGTCGCGACGCGAATCTCGAGCGTCTCGTGCAGTTGCGCAAGGACTTCGACGATCGCGCTCGCTACTGGAAAGCCGATAGCGATCTCGACAGCGCAGCGAAGTCGAGCCTGCTCGGCAAGCATCGCGAAACCGCCGAACAGTTCTTCCAGGAACTGGAGGGGGTCTTCCTTCCGGCCGTCCGGCGCGGCGATACCACCAGCGCCGACCAGTCCCTCGCCAGACTGCGAACGATCTACGATACTCATCGCGCCGAGGTGGACAAGAGCCTCGAGCTCGGCAACGCGCTGGCCGACGAGCAGCAGAAGGCCATGGAGCGCATCCGTGCGAGCTCGCTGATCGCCGGGCTCGGCCTGCTGCTCGCGGTGGCGATGCTAGCCGGCAGCTTCTTCTATCTGCTCAGCCGCACGATCATGCGGCGCCTGGGTGGCGAGCCGGCCGAGCTGGCCTCGGCCGCCAGGCGCATGGCGCAGGGCGATCTGACGGTGGATATCCCGCTCGGGCGTGGAACCGAGGGCAGCCTCGCGGCCGCCTTCGGCCAGATGCGCTTCGAGCTGGGCCGGCTGATCGGGAGCACCAAGACCGAAGCCGCCCAGGCCGACGCCGCGGCCAATCACCTTGCGGCTGCGGCGGCCACGGTAACGGAAGCGGTGACGCGTCAGAGCGAAGCCAGCATGGCCGTGTCTACCGCGGTGGAGGAGCTCACCAGCTCGGTTGACATGGTCGCCGAGCACGCCCGACAGGTGAAAGCCGTAGCAGAGGACTCCAGCCAGCGGGCCGAAAACGGCGCAAGGTTCGTGGCCACCACCACGGCGGATATCGAACGGGTAGCGCGCTCGACGGAAGAGACGGTGGACAACGTGCGGGAGCTGGCCGCGCACGTGGCGGGCATCAACAAGCTCACCACCATCATCAAGGACATCGCGGACCAGACCAATCTGCTGGCGCTCAACGCAGCGATCGAAGCCGCCAGAGCAGGCGAGGCCGGGCGCGGGTTCGCGGTGGTCTCGGACGAAGTGCGCAAGCTGGCCGAGAAGGTCGAAGGCGCCACGCGCGAGATTTTCACCCTGACCGAGAAGGTCATGAACGACTCGGCCGGCGTCGAGGCCTCGATAAAGAAGATGACCACGGCGACCGACGCCAGCAAGACGCAGGCGCACGACGCCGAGCAGGTGATCCGCCAGATCCAGGCGGACGCAAAGCGCACGGCCAACATGATCGCCGAGGTCAGCGAAGCTCTGCACGAACAGCGCGCTGCCGTGCAGTCCATTGCCCACTCGTTCGAGAAGGTGTCGCAGGGCGCAGAGTCCAGCAGTGCGGCAGCGGGCGAGGTAGCGACTCTCGCCGCGCGGGTACGGGGCCTGGCTTCAGCCTTGAACGCCTCGGCCGGGCAGTTCCGTGTCTAGCTAATTCAAGCAGGCAAAAAAACGCCCCGCTCGAAGCGGGGCAAATCCCTCACTCAGGGAGGAGACTCGGTGGAAAACAGCCTGGCTATCGGCTCTGCGCGCCGGCAGCCTTGATGGGTTCGGACTTCTCGCCGCGGGGCATGTTGGTCCGAGCGGCGACGTCCTTGTCGTAGGCGATGCCGACATTCCCGCTGTCGGCGGAATCGCGGTGCATGTTGGTACGCTGAGCGACGTCCTTGTCATACGTGATGCTGATCTGGTTGCCGCCGGCCGACGCCTTGCCGATCGCCATCACGCGATCGGACCCGGCCAAGCCCCCGGCGCGGCCATACCACTGGCCCATGCCGTCGACGTTGCCGGTCGAAAGGGTGTCGCCCCCGGCTACGGCGCTGCCGATCGAGAGCAAGCCGATGGTGGCGGCCACGGCCGCTTGGGTCTTGAGACTGGAGTGCAGTTTCATCATGATCTCCTGCTGTATGCAACCGGGCGAAACCGCCCGCACTGCGAACCGCACGGAGCGGTCCGCTCCTGCACCGCTGCAGCTAGCGTCTTGCCGATCTGCATGCTCCCCAGCTCCGGGGCCTCGCTGCTGGTAGCTGCGTCGTTGCCGAAGCAGACTTCGAGGGCCTCGTGTCACGAGACCTCAGGGAATCCCAGCGCTGCACGTGCCCCAAGTGCGTACTGGCAGTCTGAGCCGGTCGCATCCCGATTTCCATTGAACTTTCGGTATAGATCGCCTGCCGTCGGGCTGTGCCTCCAGACCCGGGACAGCCACAGACACGGGTGCTGGCGCGGGCATGAAACCTGCACGTGCCGCCTGCACCCTGCATCCTTGGGCGATCCCTCGTCTCCCGAAACCATGCGCAGCCTCGAGCAATACCGTGACTTGATCGCCCGTGCCGAAGCCACGGCCCAGGCCCATCCGCTGCGCTACAGGCTGCATCTCGTCCTGCTGGCGGCACTCGGGATCGGCTACGTAGCGCTCCTGGCCTTGCTCGTCATGCTGTGTGCCCTGTTCGTCATCGGCATGATCGTGGTGTCCAAGAGCGTCGTGCTGATCAAGCTGGCGCTGCTGCCGCTGGGCTTCGCTTATTTCCTGGTGCGCGCGCTGTGCTTTCGTTTGCCCCCACCGCAGGGACGCCGGGTGAGCGCAGCGGAGATCCCGGCGCTGTTCGCGGAGATCGAACAGGTGCGCCGCAGCGTGAAGGCCCGGCCCGTGCACGAAGTCCTGCTCACACCAGACTTCAACGCGGCCGTGGTCGAGACCCCGCGCCTGGGACTGATCGGGTGGCCGAAGCGCTATCTCGTCCTCGGATTGCCGCTGCTCGCCAGCCTCCCGCCCTACCAGTTCCGCGCTGTGCTCGCCCACGAGTTCGGCCACCTGGCCCAGAACCATGCCCGCTTCGGCAACTGGATCTACCGCATCCGCGAGACCTGGTATCGCATCCGCGAGGCGCTCGAACGCCAGCGCAGTTCGTTGATCGGGGTGTTCGCCCGGTTCTTCGATTGGTACGCGCCCTACTTCAATGCCTACAGTTTCGTCCTGGCCCGTGCCAACGAGTACGAGGCGGACCGCGAAAGCGCGCGCGTGACCAGCCGCGAGGATGCCGGCGATGCGCTCGCCGCCGTGTACGCCAAGAGCGAGTACATCGAGTCGCGCTTCTGGAAGGAGTTCTACGGGGGCGCAGAGCGGCAGGCGGAGCCTCCAGCGCAGCCGTTTTCGGATTACGTCATCGCGCTGCGCAGCGTGCCCGCGGAGCATGCCGGCGCAGCGTTGGCTGGTGCGCTGGCGCGCGAGACGGGGCTCCACGACACCCACCCGTCGCTCAAGGACCGTCTGGCCGCGCTGGGCGTCAAGCCCAAGGTCCCTTTGTCCTTCCAGCTTTCCGCGGCGCATACCTTGCTGCGGGACCAGCGACTGCAGCTGATGCACGAGTTCAACCAGGTGTGGCGCGAGTCCATCGCCGGGCCTTGGAAGGAACGCCACGCGTTCCTTCGCGAGACACGCGAGAAGCTTGCCCGATACGAAGCACTGCAGCGCGACGGCGAGTTGAACGAGGACGAGCACTGGGAATACGCCTGCGCGATCGAAGCGCTCAAGGGAGGCCGGGCAGCGCTGCCTGTGCTGGATGCTCTCCTCGCACGATCGGCGGGGCATGCCGCCGCCTACTACGCACGCGGACGGATCCTGCTCGAGCAAGACGAGGAGCGCGGCGTGGCGGATCTGGAGCGGGCCATGCAGCTCGACGAGTCGGCGCGCGAGCCCGGCTCGCAGCTCCTGTACAGCTATTTCTACTCGCGCAACCAGCTCTCGCGCTGCGACAAGTATCGCAGCGTGCTCTCCCAGGCCGCGCAGGAACGGCAACTGGCGGCGGCGGAGCGCAGCGAGCTCAGGCGCAAGGACGCGCTGAACCACCATGGCCTGCGGCCGGCCGAGCTCCTGCCCTGGCGCGCGGTGCTGGACGGGCACAAGGGAGTCAAGCGCGCCTGGCTGGCGCGCAAGGAAGTGCGATACCTGCAGGCCGTGCCGGCTTACGTGCTGGTGGTGGAATTCGCCGCGCTAAGCTGGGTGAGCGATTCCACCTTGAAAGCTGTGGCCAGCTCCCTGCCCGAGGACGTGAGCTGTCTGGTGCTCGACAAAGCGGCCAATGGCGGTGCCTGGCGCCAGATCAGAGAAGTAGAGAGGTCTCTGATCTTCCCCGTCGCGGCCTAGCGAACCACGGCACTCATCGTCCGCGCAACGGCCGGAAGAACTCCCTCACGTCCCGTGCCAGCGCCTCGGGCTGCTCGAGAGCGGCGAAGTGGCCACCCGTGTCCATTTTCGTCCAACGCTGGATGTTGTAGACCTTCTCCGCGAGGGACCGCGGCGGGCGCAGGGTCTCGGCAGGAAACTGCGCATAACCGGTCGGCACGGCGATCTTCTTACCCTCCGGAATCGGCCACGGCCCGTGCATCCGCGCGTAGTACGGCCAGAACGACGAGCCGACTGCACCGGTCACCCAGTACAGCGTGATGTTGGTCAGCAGCTCGTCTTTGGTGAACACCGACTCGGGATCTCCCTTGCAGTCGCTCCAGGTGCGGAACTTCTCCATCAGCCACGCCGCCAGACCGACCGGTGAGTCGGTCAGGCCGAAGGCCAGCGTCTGCGGCTTGGTGCCCTGAATCCATTGGTAGCCGGTCTCCTCCTTGAGCCAGTACTGCAGCTCGGCGAGGAAGATTTTTTCCTCGGGGGTCGGGTTGGAGAGCATGGCCGGATCGCGCCGGATCGCCAGCAGGTTGAGATGGATGCCAATCAAGCGTTCGGCATACATCAATCCCAGGCGCGAGGTGACGAAGGCGCCCCAGTCGCCGCCCTGCGCGGCGAAGCGCTTGTAGCCGAGCACGTCGGTCATGAGCTGCGCGAAGACATCCGCGATCTGCTCCACGCTGAAGCGCGGTTGATTGGGACGGAACGAGAAGGCGTAGCCCGGCAACGAGGGGGCGATCACGGTGAAGGCGTCGGCCGGGTCGCCCCCGAAGCGCTCCGGGTCCGTCAGAAGAGGAATGATCTTGTGGAACTCGAATACCGAGCCGGGCCAGCCGTGGGAGAGCAGCAGCGGTGTTGGATTCGGCCCCTTTCCTTCCTCGTGAATGAAATGCAGCTCGATGCCTGCAATCGGCACGGTGAACTGGCGGAAGGCGTTGAGCTTCGCCTCCTGCGCCCGCCAGTCGAAGCCGTCGCGCCAGTAGGCTACGAGCTCTTTCATGTAGGCGACGCTGGTGCCCGTGCTCCAGGGCTGCAGCGGCGGCTCGTCGGGCAAACGCGCGCGTGCCAGGCGCTGGCGCAAGTCATCCAGCACGTCGTCGGGGACGTGGACCTTGAAGGGCTGCGGCGCGGCTGTTGGGGTCGTCATGGTGAGTCCTCGAAGAGGCTTTGGTACGGCGATTGTTCCAGGACGGCTGCAGCCGGTCCAATACTGTTCACAGCTCGATTTGATAGGTCGCGCGTGTCGCACGCGCGTCCCGGTCACGCTCTTCGGGTGCGCAGGGGCGGTCGCGGCTGATCCGCTACACGGTAGCGCGCCATGAACCTGCGGTCGATCCAGTCTTTCCAGCGCCATACCCACGCGCCCTCCGCGGACAGCCCGCCCCAGGAAGCGATGGCATAGCGATTCCCCGTGCTGATGAGTTGAAGCGCTGTCGGCTGGGGCTCGAATACCCGCGGCTGCTGACCGCGCAGCACCAGGCGCAGGTTCTCCGCCAGCGGCGGGCCCTGGCGTACCGCGTACACGCCTGATTTTGGACGCGCAAAGCTTGCCATCGTGGCGGCGTCGCCCGCCGCGAATACCTGCGGGTGGGAGATCGAGCGCAGGCAGTCGTCTGTCAGCACGAACCCCGCGGTGTCCGTGCGCAGGCCGCTGTCGCCGAGCCAGCGGGGAGCCGCCGGACCGGTGACCCAGACGAACTGGTCGGCGGGCACTCGATCGCCGCCGTCGAGCAGCAGCTCGTGTTCCTCCACGCCGACGACCAGGCTGCGCGTCCTGACTGCCACGTCGCGGGCCCGCAGCACCCGCTCGACTCTCCGGCGCACGCCAGAGCCGTGGTCGGGCAGGATCGCGTCGGTGAGCGTCAGCAGCGTGAATCGCGCCGCCCGATGGGGGGCCCTTTGCGCGAGCCGGTATTGCATGGCGAGACACAGCTCGATGCCCCCGGCACCCGCGCCGACGATGGCGATGCTCAGGTCGCGCTCTCCGGCCTTGGAGATGAGTCCGTCCCAGGCCGCGAGGAAACGGTCCACCGGCTTCACCGGCAGGCCGAGGCGAGCCGACTGGCCGATGGGATGCGTGTTGGGGGTGGAACCGACATCCAGCGATACGAGGTCGTAGGGCACTTCGACGCTGTCGGCGCAGTGGACGACGTTGCGCTCGAGGTCCAGGCCGACCGCGATGTCGCGGAAGAAGCGCGCGCCGGCGAAGCGCGACAGCACCTCCAGGTCCATGTGGCAGGCACGCCAGCCGTAGTGGCCGGCGACGAGTCCGGGCAGCATGCCCGAGTACACCGTATGCCGGCCCGGGCTGATCAAAGTGATCTCGACATCCGGAACCGGCGCTCGGCCGAACCGGCGCAGCACCTCGACGTGAGCGTGCCCGCCCCCGACCAGCACCAGACGTTTCATGACGGTGCGTACAGCCGAGCGAGACCGGCCGCCAGCGAGGACAGCTCGGCGTCGGCGAGCAGACGCTCGTAGTCTTCGGGCCGGTCCAGGTCCCAGCGTTGCGGAAGCTCATGCCAGCGCATTCCCAGCGCGGAAAGCCGTACGCGGGTCTGCGACAGGACGCAATCGGTACTCCAGGAGATTCCTTCGAACACGCGCGGCTCGCTGCGGCGCAATCCGATCAGATGGTAGCCGCCGTCCTCCGCCGGTCCGAGCACCGCATCGCTCCCCTCGTCGAGGGCATCTCGTGCAAGCTCGAAGTCCTGCGCGGTGCGGACAGGGCAGTCGGTGCCAATCAGAATCGCGCGAGAGAACCGGCCGAGCAGCCGGTGGAACGCCTCGGCCATGCGTCGGCCCAGGTCGCCGTCGCATTGGCGCTGTAGGTGCAGGCCGTGCGCAACCGCGAGCTCCTGGAAGAAGGGGTGAGAGGGTGTCGGCGCACACCACAGCTGCACCGCGCCGACGCCGGATGCCAGCGCCGTTTCGATCGCGTGCCACACCAGCCGCGCGTGCAGTCTCGCCGCGCCGTCCGCCCCGAGCCGCGGAATCAGGCGTGTCTTGACCTGGCCCGGCTCGGGCGCCTTCGCGAAGACAGCGACGACACAGGCCTCAGCGCTCGCGCTCATACAGTCTTGCCAGCCGCGCAGGTGAAACCCCCAGGAAATAGCGCAGCCGCAGCCACCACATGAGCAGGATGGTGCGCACCACGCCGGCGCGCTCCCAGCGGCGGCCGGAAGTGTGGACCAGCGTGTGAATGCAGTGCGGTGCGGACACGCGCCTCAGCATCCGCGACAACGCGATGTCTTCCATCAACGCGATGGGCGGATAACCCTGCAGACGCAGGAACAGCTCGCGGTAGACGAAGATCGCCTGATCTCCGGTGCAGATGCCGCTTGCGCGCGAGCGCAGGTTCATCATCGCGGCCACCCCACGCAGCAGCGGATGCCGCCCCTCGATGCGCACGTCGAACCGGCCCCATGCCGCGTTGGTCTCCTGCAGACCGTTCAGGATCATCCGGTCTGCGTCCTCCGGCAGCCGCGTGTCGCAATGCAGGAACAGCAACACCTCTGCACGCGCAGCGCGCGCCCCCGCGTTCATCTGGCTCGCCCTGCCTTTCGGCGCACCGATCAGCTGGTCGGCCAGCGGCCTCGCCAGGTCGGCCGTGCCGTCCCCGCTGCCGCCATCGACGACGATCACCTCGTGGCCTCGCTGGCGCAACGGCTGCAGCTCGCGCAACGCGCGCTCGACGTGCTGCGCTTCGTTCAGCACCGGCATCACCACGGAAATCCGCTTCACTTCAGGACCTCTCGCCGCGTCTGCGTGGCCCACCCGGCTTTACCCGCGCATCCACGCATGATAGCGCTCGAGCCCGCGCAGGACCTTCTGCGGAGCGTGAGCCCGCTTCCAGTTGCCGGCGGCGTACTTGTTGGCCTCGGACAACGTGGGATAGATGTGTATCGTGCCGAGGATCTTGTTGAGCCCGATACCGTGCTTCATCGCACTGATGAACTCGACCACAAGATCGCCGGCGTGCTCGCCGACGATGGTCGCGCCGAGAATACGGTCCTTGCCGGGCACGGTCAGCACCTTCACCACACCGTGGGCCTCCTCGTCGGCGATCGCGCGGTCCAGTTCGTCGATAGCATAGGTCGTGACCTCGTAAGCGATGCCCTTCTCCTGCGCCTCGGTCTCGTTCAGCCCCACGCGCGCGACTTCGGGATCGGTAAAGGTGCACCACGGGATCACGGAGTAGTCGGCACGGAACTTCTTGAAGCGCCCGAACAGTGCGTTGACCGCGGCGTACCACGCCTGGTGCGACGCGGTGTGTGTGAACTGGTACGGGCCCGCCACGTCGCCGCAGGTGTAGATGTTGGGATAGACGGTTTGCAGATATTCGTTGCTCTCGACTGTGCGCTGCTTCGTCGTGCCGATGCCGAGCTCCTCCAACCCATAGCCCGTGGTATTGGCCACCCGCCCGACCGCGCACAGCAGCAGATCGAAGGGAACGCGAACCTCTCTGCCCTCGTGCTCGGCGATCAGCGCCTTCTCATTGTTCTCGATCACGAACCGCGTCGCCCGGTGGCCGGTGAGCAGCTCGATCCCCTCTTCCGCGAAGCGCCGCGCAACCATCCCCGAGACTTCCGGGTCCTCGCGGATCAGCAGCCGCGCGAGCATCTCCACCTGCACCACGTGCGAGCCGAAACGCGCGAAGCATTGCGCCAGCTCACAACCGATCGGCCCGCCGCCCAGCACCAGCAATCGCTGCGGCAACTGGCGCACGTCCCACAGGGTATCCGAAGTGACGTAGCCGACCTCTTCGATGCCGGGAATCGGCGGCACGAACGGCCGGCCACCGGTGGCGATGACGATGGCGCGAGTGGTCAATACGCTCTTGCCTGCGGCGGTGCTGACCTCTACCGACCAGGGGGAGGTGATCCGTGCCTCGCCATGGATGCATTCGACCCCCAGCGCGGTGTAGCGCTCGGCGGAGTCGTGCGGCTCGATGGTCCGGATGACACGTTGCACGCGCTCCATCACGTCGGCGAAGTCGAAGTCGGCGCTGGCGGTCCGGATGCCCAGTTGCTTCGAGCGCCGGATATTGGCGAGCAGCTTGGCCGACCGGATGAGCGCCTTGGACGGCACGCACCCCGTGTAAAGGCAGTCGCCGCCCATGCGGTGCTTCTCGATCAACGTGACCTTGGCTTTGACCGCTGCGGCGATATAGGCCGACACCAGCCCCGCGGAGCCGGCGCCGATCACGACCAGGTTGCGGTCGTAACGGGGTGGCTTCGGCCACTTCGCATAAACGCGCCGTGCCTTGATCAGGTCCACGACTTTCTTCGCCGCCAGCGGGAAGACGCCCAGCAGCGCAAAGGAGATCAACAACCCCGGCGACAGGATGCCCTGGAGCGAGTCGATCTTTGCGAGTTGAATCCCTGCGTTCACGTACACCAGCGTGCCGAGGAACATCCCGAGCTGGCTTACCCAGTAGAAGGTGCGGGTTCTCATGGGCGTGAGCCCCATGGCCAGGTTGATTAGAAAGAACGGGAAGGCCGGCACCAGGCGCAAGGTGAAGAGATAGAAAGCCCCCTCTTTCTCCACGCCCGCATTGACGACGCGCAGCTTGTCGCCGAACTTGCGCTGGATCGCGTCGCGGAACAGGAAGCGGCTGGCGAGAAAGGCCAGCGTAGCGCCGATGCTGGAAGCGAAGGACACGATCAGCGTGCCCCACACCAGCCCGAAGATGGCACCGCCGGCGAGCGTCATGATAGCGGCGCCGGGCAGCGACAGGCCGGTCACCGCGACGTAGACCAGAAAGTAGATGAGCGCCGTCTGCCACGGATGCGCACGGTACCAGGCGTCGATCGCCGCCTGCTGCGTCTTGAAGTAGTCGAGACTGAGGTAGCGGCCGAGATCGAACGCGAAATAGGCCGCGATGAGCGCCACCAGAAGCAGCAGTACGATGAGCCGGGCTCTGCTCACCGGGTGCGCGCTTGCGATCTAGCTATCCGTTCGACCGCGACTCGAACGCGATCACGAGAGCGCACCGCCGCAGCTGCTGCCCTGTCCGGCGGTGCAGCCGTAACAGTGGTCGGCCACCACGATCGGGCTGCCGTCGAGATCCTCGCCGATCAGGTCCGTGAGCTTCACCCGCGGCCTGTCCGCCACGTGCAGCGGCAGGCCGAGCATCTGGTTGAAGTCGCAATCGTAGACATAGCCCTGCCAATCCACCGACAGCAGCGAGCGGCACATGACCCCGTCGAGGTTCTCCGCGCGGTAATTGTCCTTGAGCAACTGCACGTAGGCACCGAATTGACCCTTGGAGATCAGCGTACTGCCGAAGCGCTGGATGGGCATGTTGGCCAGCGTGTAGAGCCGATCGAATTCGATGCCGTAGTTGTCCCACAGGTGCCGCTTGTAGTCCTGCTCGAGCTTCGTCTGGCCGGGCGGCAGCGACGGGCCCTGGGGGTTGTACACCAGATCCAGCGCGAGCCCGCTGCCCGGCTTGCCGTAGCCGACGGCGTTGAGCTTGCGCAGCGCCCGTATGCTGGCTTGGAACACCCCATCGCCGCGCTGGCGGTCGACGTTGTCTTCCAGGTAACAGGGCATCGAGGCCATCACGCCGACCCGGTTCGCCGCGAGGAAGTCGGCCAGGTCGTCCTGGCCGGGCTGCTCCAGGATCGTGAGGTTGCAGCGATCCAGCACATGGAGGCCGAGCGCGCGCGCTGCCGTCACCAGGTAGCGGAAATGCGGGTTCAACTCCGGCGCCCCGCCGGTGATGTCGACAGTCGGCACACGCGCGATCCGCAGGAAGCTCAGGACTTCGTCAGCCACCTCACGCCCCATCATCTCCGTGCGGGTCGGTCCCGCGTTGACGTGGCAGTGCACGCAGCTCTGGTTGCACTTGTATCCGACGTTGACCTGCAGGGTCTCGAGGCGGCGGCGGCGGATCGCGGGAAAGGTCGTTTCCCGCAGGAGGGGGAGCGTAGCGTGCATCGGCAGTCCTAGCCTGGATAATTCATGAGGGACTCGGGATGATGGCGAGTCGAGTTGCGAGTCAGTTGCGGCTCGACTGGCGCAGCCGATAGATCACTCTATCGGCCAGACAGTCGAGCCGCAAATGGCCGCAAATCGGCCGCCAGCGCCCGAGTAGCCCGGCGCGACACTTTTTGCACCCGGCCTGAATGGCTCACATGCCTCAGCGCGCGCGACCTTCGTTATCTTCGGGGGCGTCTTCATGAATTATCCAGGCCGAGGGCTTTTGTCCTCGGAGGCAGATTACCCGCAATGCGCGGAGCAAGCAAAAGCAAGTGACCAAATGAAAACGCCCCTTGCGGGGCGTTTGCAGTTTCAGGCGCGCCGGACTTCAGTCTTCCGTATCCGGACTGCGGGTGGCGCCGCTGAACACCTGCCGGCGGATGATGCCGTCCTGCTGAGCGGCGTCCATAGCGCGGCAGTTGTTGCCCGCGTACGCGACGCGGCTGGGATGGCCGATGGTACCCAGGTAGCGGTTCTGGATCTCGTAGGCGTTCAATTCGCGGTGCAACCAGCGGTCACAGCCCTCGACGCGGCCATAGTAGCCGGACATGTCCTGGAAGTAGTGCACCATCTCATGGAGCAGGATCGAGCGGTCGAACATGTTGGTCTCGGGCTTGAGGCTCTCGTCCAGGAAAATGCCCTCGCCCGGCTTGTACCAGGCCTTGATCGCGCAGTTGGCTCCACAGACAATAAGCTCCAACTCGGCGTGCGGCACGCGGTATACGTGGGGAGGCTCTTTCGGCGTCTTGTGATTGGAGAGCCGGTCGATGGCCAGGCTGAGTTGCTTGACCACCTGGTCGATCGACGCCGCGGGTCCGGTGTCGAAGGCGCGCGCGCTCTTCAGGTCGAACTCGGAGGGAGCGTTGTAGGCGCCGTAGGCGCTGATCGGGCCGCCGTTACTCGCCGCGTGTGCAACGGGCACCAGGGCCGCGGCAGCCGCGGCAACTAGACAGAAGAGTCGGAGTATCAACATAAAGCACCTCACCAGGTTGCTCCCCGCCCTTCGTTGTTGCCTACCCACACTAAGGTGGGCTTGTCAAGACCATTGCATTACTCAATCGCAGCAATCGTGCCAACGCCAGGTCTGCCGTTCGTTCCAAGGTCTTACTACCTGATACAGAAGTCGTTTTCGGCTAAGCGCCGCGCGAATGGGCGCTTCATGCGGGCTCCGACAACTTGCCTTCTGCACCATTCCAGAGCCAAAGTTTGCCACCGTGCCAGAGGTGAGTGCCACCCAGCCAACGATCTATACCGTTGGTTTTAATCGCATCCAGCTTGCCCGCCAGCACCTCCCGCCCGCTCGGCGTGAGCCGGAACCGCTGCGCGCCGAAAGCCGCGGCGGCTGGGACTTCGGGCGGGAAGCGGGGCCTCGCGCCGCTGGCCAGCTCGAGCATCGGCTTGGTCCCGCTGGCCAGACGGGCCAGGACGCGCCAGAAGGACCAGTCGCCCATGAACGGTCGATCCTCGTGCGTATGGACAGCGACGAAGATCTCCGCCGGCGCGCGTGCACCTTCCACCACCCCAGCCAGCGCCGCATGCTCCGTCCGGGACAGACCGTTCATCACCGACGGCAGTTCCTCGAGCAAGCGCCGCAGCGCCGGCGCGAGAAACGGCAATGCCGCGGTGCCTTTCGCGCGCAGTGCGTCCAGGGCCACCGGATCCGGAGCGCGGAACGCTTCCCAGGCACGTGCCCCCAGCGCCAACTGCGCGGCGCTGACCGGCGCCCTGGCCTCGAACACGCTGCCGATTCCTTCCGGCTTGAGCTGGCTCAGTCCGCGGAACACGCCGTCGGCGCCTTTATCCACCGTGATCAGGGACAGCCGCTGCGGCTTCGTCGGTTGGTCGCGGTACCAGGCCAGAACCTGACACAGCTGCAGCTGGTCGTACAGATCCGACTCGAACCACAGGACGACTTCGTCCTCGCTCACCGAGGCGTCGAGCGCCCCGTCCCGGGTCAGGAACTGGCGGCCGATCTCATCCGGCTTGCCCCATCCGCAGGACACGATGAACTCGACGCGTACCCGCGAAAGCTGCGGCAAGGTGAGCCCGGCGGGCACCGGCCCGTCGTGCAGAACATCGCGCCAGGGCAGATAGGCACCCGGCAGCTGGGCTGCCCGCAGTACACCGACCGCCATGTCGCCGTTGGTGATGTGTAGCATCAGGCTAGGGCCCTGGGCGATAGGTGTCGGGCGAATCGAAAAGCTCGCCTGGGATTCGGTGTGCGGAAGGCGCGTCGCTTATCGGCCATTGCCCGCCCGGGCCTTCTCGCCCCGCTCATGTCTCGCTCTGGCCCGGACCGGCCTGGAGCGGCTCGGCCTTACGGCGCTCCTCGATACGGGCCGCCAGATTCTTGGCGATCTCCCGTGCCCGCGCCAGCTCGGCGGCACTCAAGCCAGGAGTCAGTGCCTGCAGATCCTGGACGTTGGCTTGCGCTTCGGCTTTGTCTTCGGCGCCGTAGTAGCTGCCTGCCACCGCCAGCCAGGCATGCGCCTCGGCCTGGTCGGCTGGGAAGCCGCGCCCCTCCGCGAACATCTTGCCCAGGTTGTGCATGGCGCTGGCGATGCCCTTGTCCGCCGAGCGGTTGTACCAGTCGTAAGCGGTCTTGAAGCTTTGCTCCACGCCGCGGCCGTGCTCGTACAGGGCGCCCAGGTTGTACATGGCCAAGCCGTCGCCGGCCTCCGCCGCCTTGCCGTACCAGACCAGCGCCTCGGCGTAGCTCTGCGCTACGCCCTGGCCATTCTCGTACAGGTCGCCGATGCTGTTCATGGCCCAGGCGTTGCCGCGCTCGGCCGCCATCTGCCACCACTTCAACGCCTCTTTGTAGTCCTGCGGCACGCCATGGCCGTTGGCATACAGCAACCCGATGTTGTTCATCGATACCGGGTAGCCGCGCCGAGCGGCCTCCTTCCACCACTGCAGCGCCTCGGGGAAGTTGGGTTCGCTGACACCGACTCCGCGCGCCCAGAGCAACCCGATGTTGTTCATCGCGCGCACGTCGCCGCGCCCCAGCAGAGGGATGAGGTTGTCGGGATTGACGGCATCCGCGCCGGGCTTGATCTCGGTAAACGTCTCCTCTTGCGGCTGCGCCCCCGCACCAGCAGACACACACAGCAGCACCGTGGCCGCGGCCAGCTTGATCTTCAACCGAACCTCCTGTTCCAATGCAATCGGGACGCCGCTCCCGAATCCTGTTACCCGCCGGCGAAATCTTCGGGCTGTGACAAGTCTGACCGCGCGGCTCGATACCGGTTCGTACAGGTTAATGCAAAACCGGTACAGCCGTTCTCTTGCGCGTGGCGCGGGACATGGGCGCTCGCGAGCTCCGGCTACGGGCCTCGTGCCACAGGCAGCAACCGAAGGCGCGTGCGGCACGGCTTGCCCTCAGGCTGCCTCGAGGAATCGCCGCAGGTCGGCCAGCAGCTCCTCGGGCGCCTCCTCGGGGATGAAGTGGCCGCACGGCAGCGGATGGCCGCGCACGTCCTGGGCCTTTTCCCGCCAGCTTGCCAGAACGTCGAACAGGGTATGCATCTTCCCGTGCTCGCCCCAAATGACAAGCATCGGGCAGCGCACCTTCAGAGCAAGGTCGCGCTCGTCGTCCTCCAAGTCGCGGGTCGCGGCGGCCCGATAGTCCTCCAGACCCGCCCGTATGGTGCCCGGGAGCGTGAAGGCGCGCAGGTACTCCCGCACCATCGGCTCCTCGATGGCGCCGGCGCGAGCGGTGAGCGCGCGGAACATGTAGCGCAGGAAGGCTTCGGGCACCGCGCCGATCATCACTTCCGGCAGATCCGGTGCCTGAAAGAAAAACCAGTGCCAATAGGCGGCGGCGAGCTCCCTGCCGGTATCGCGAAACACGGTGTGCGTGGGCACGATGTCGAGCACGCACAGCCTGGTCACCGCTTCCGGGTAGTCCAGCGCCAGCCGGTGCGACACCCGCGCGCCGCGGTCATGGCCGACGACCGCGTAGCGCTTGTGTCCGAGGGACTCCATCAGCAGGTGGATGTCGCGCGCCATAGTGCGCTTGTCGTAGCCGTCGCGCGGCTTGTCCGAGTCGCCGTAGCCGCGCAGGTCCGGGCACACGATGGCGAAATCGTCGAGCAGCCGCGGAGCGACCTTGCGCCACATCTGCCCGGTCTGGGGATAGCCGTGCAACAACACCACCGGAGCGCCCGCCCCGCCGAGCCAGGCATTGACGCGGATGCCGTTGGCGCGGATCGCGCGCTGCTCCATCGGACCCATGAAATGGTGTTCAGTCATCGGGCAGGTGCAGCAAACCGGGCGATGGCGTCAGTGGGATCCACGGTGAGCGCATCGGCCATCCCGAGTCGCATAGCCGAGCGCATTCATCGTTTCTCGCTGATCGGTTCCACATTTGCGCTTTCGGCCAGGGCGCTGCAACTGCCGTCTTTGGTACAGGCGACCTTGAGGACGATCCGCTTGCGGCAGCCGCGCGTCTCGATCGTAAACTCCGGGCGATTCAGCCCGTAACCGATGCGACGATCTCCCGCGTCGCGCGAGAAGACCTCGCTCGTCACTTTGTCGCAAGCGAGATAGATCCGAGCGCGTTCCTGCGCCTCCTGGAGAGCCGCCGGCTGCAGATCGTCGAGGTTCAGGTTCGCCCATTGCTGGCTGATCTGACAAGCCCAGAGCGACTGCAGCGCGATCGCCAGCAGCATGCAGCGAAGGTACGAAGTCGATCCGGCATCTCGCCTCGCCACGCCGCGTCACCTGCCCAGGAACTCGCGCAACCGGCGTATCCCCTCCTCCAGCACCGGGATCGGCTTTGGGTAGGAGAAGCGCACGTGGTGGCGCGGATCGTTGGCGCCGAAGTCCAGCCCGGGCGTGATTGCCACGCCGGCTTTCTCCAGGACATCCCAGCAGAACGCGTAGCTGTCGTCCGTGAAACGACGGCAGCCGGCGTAGACGTAGAAGGCGCCCTCGGGCACCACCGGTATCTCGAAGCCAAGCTCTTTGAGCCGCGGCACCAGGAAGTCTCGCTGCGCGCGGTACAGCTCGCGACGCTCTTCCAGCAGCCGCAAGGTGTCCGGGTGGAACGCCGCGAGCGCGGCCTGCTGGGCCAGGTCCGGTGGGGAGATGTAGAGATTGCCCGCCAGCTTGTCCACATCGAATACCAGTTGCTCGGGAACCACCAGCCAGCCGAGGCGAAACCCGGTCATGCCGAAGTATTTGGAAAAGCTGTTGATGACGAACACGTCGTCGCCCAGCGCGAGCGCGGTGGGCGCGTCCGGTCCGTAGGTGAGCCCGTGGTAGATCTCGTCGGAGATGAGCACGCCGCCCCTTGCGCGCACAATCTGGTGGATTTCGTGCAGCGTCTGCGGCGCGATGATCGTGCCGGTGGGGTTCGACGGCGAACACACCAGCACGGCTTTGGTGCGCGGCGTCCAATGCCGCTCCACCAGTTCCGGCGTGAGCTGATACGCGGTCTGTGCGCCGACCGCGATGCCGACCGGTTCGCCGTCCATCGCCCGCACGAAGTGGCGGTTGCAGGGATAGCCGGGATCGGCCAGCAGCACCTGGTCGCCCGGATCCAGCAGCACGCCCATGGTGAGCAGCAGGGCCCCCGAAGAGCCCGTTGTCACCGCAATGCGCGATGCGGGCACTTGGGCCCGGTAGCGAGTGCGGTACCAGCCGGAGATCGCCTCGCGCAACGGCGTGATCCCCAACGCCGGCGTGTAGTGCAGGTGCCCCGCTTCGAGCACGCGGATACCGGCGTCCCTCACCAGCGGCGCAATGGGAAAATCGGGCTCGCCAACCACCATGTTGACGATCTTGCGCCCCTGCGCCTCGAGCTCCTTGGCCCGCGCGATGATCTGCATCACGTGGAAGGGCTCGATGTCGGCCATGCGGGCCGCGGCGCGCAGCCCCGATCCAGCGGGGAGGCGCTCGGGTAGATTCATGTCCTTGGCTTGTACTCGCGTGGTGCTGAACCCTCAAGGCTAGGCCAACACCGGGCAAACATCAAGGCGCGAGTGGCGGCCGGGGCTCGAAGCCGCTACCATTTCCGCTCTACGATCGCGAACCCGCTCGACCGCAGAGCCGCGTAAGAGAGCCGACTGCGCACCTTCGACGAGCGTGCGGCTCTGCGCTCTCTCGCGTCCGCGCTGTTCCGCGGGTACGCTCCGTTCGATAGTCAGGAGAAGAGATGAAAATCGCAGTAATGGGGGCCGGGGGTGTCGGTGGATATTTCGGCGCAAAACTCGCCGCCAGCGGCGAGGAGGTGCATTTCATCGCGCGCGGCGCACACCTGGAGGCGATGCGCAAGGACGGCTTGCAGGTCAGTAGTGCGAACGGCAACGTGCTGGTCAAACCGGCCAGGGCCACCGACGACCCCGCGACCGTGGGCCCGGTAGACCTGGTGATGATCGCGGTGAAGCTCTGGTCGACCGGGGACGCGCTGCGTGACGCCAAGCCGATGGTCGGGCCGGGCACGGCGGTGGTGTCGTTCCAGAACGGCGTGGTCGCGGTCGACGCCATCGCCACGGCCTATGGGAAGGAGCGCACGCTGGGCGGCGTGGCCAACATCGCGGCCGTGATCGAGAAGCCCGGCGCCATCCGCCATACGGGGACCATGGCCATCCTCAGCGTGGGCGAACTGGACGGCAAGGCGTCGCCCCGCGTCAAGGCGTTCGTCGATGCGTGCACCAAGGCAGGGATCCAGGCCCGCTCCAGCGACGACATCGAGAGGACGATCTGGGAGAAGTATGTGTTTCTCGTCGCGGCAAGCGCCATGACCTCGCTCACCCGGCTGCCGCTGGGGGCGGTGCGCGAAGACCCCGACACGCGCGCGCTCACGCGGCAGATCATGTCCGAGGTAGTGGCGGTCGGCAAGGCCAAAGGCGTGCGCCTCGAGAGCGACCTGGCGGACAAGCTGCTCGAGCGTCTGGACAGCATGCCGCGCGAAATGGTCGCCTCCATGCTCGGCGACCTGGAGCGCGGCAACCGGTTGGAGCTGCCCTGGCTGTCCGGCGGCGTAGCAGAGATGGGCAGAAATCTCGGCGTGGCCACGCCGGCCAACGGGTTCGTCCTCGCCGCGCTCAAGCACTACCTCAATGGGCGCCCTGCCGACGCCCGTACAGCAAAGGCTTGATCGAACCGCCTCTCACGGTTCACCCGGATCAATCGGAGGAACGATAGTGACGACACACCTGACGATCAAAAACATCCGCGTCCGCCCCGTGCTTGTGCCGTTCAAGCGGCAGCCAACGACCGCGAGCGGGAGCATTCAGACCGCGGCACTGGTGTTGATCGATCTGGAGACCGATGGCGGCATCACCGGCCACTCCTACGTGTTTGGCTTCGCGCCGTGGACGCTCAAACCCATCGTCGCTTGCGTGGAAGGGCTGCTGGAGATGATCAAGGGCGACGCGCTGGCGCCGTCCGCGATCGAAGCCAAGCTGCGCAAACGGCTAACGCTGATCGACACGCCGGGGCTGGTGGGCCTGGCGCTCGCCGGTATCGACATGGCCGCGTGGGATGCGCTGGCCCAGGAAAACGGTGTCCCACTGGTCAAGCTGCTCGGCGGCGAGGTCAAGCCGGTGCGCGCCTACAACAGTTGCGGGCTGTGGATCCAGCCGGTGGAGAAGGTCGCGGACGAAGCCGAGAAGCTCCTCGCGGAGGGCAACTTCAGCGCGGTCAAGCTGCGCGTCGGCCGCGACGATCCGGCACAAGACCTGGCCGCCGCACGCGCGGTGAGAAAGCGCGTGGGCGATGGCGTCAGCGTGATGTCGGACTTCAACCAACGCCTGAGCGTGAACGAGGCGATCCTGCGCGGGCGCATGCTCGACGACGAGGGGCTGTATTGGATCGAGGAACCCATCCGGCACGACGACTACGCCGGCTACGCGCGCATCTGCGCGGAGTTGCAGACCCCGATCCAGACCGGCGAGAACCTCGTGGACACCTTCGAGATGGTCAACGCCATCGCGCTCGAATCGCTCGACTACGTGATGCCCGACCTGCAGCGCATCGGTGGCGTAACCGGCTGGCTGCGCGCCGCGGCCCTGGCTCACGCTCACGGCATCGAGATGTCCAGCCACCTGTTCCCCGAGTTCAGCTGCCACCTGCTGGCGGTCACGCCGACCTGCCACTGGCTCGAGTACGTGGATTGGGCGGCACCGGTCATACAGGAGCCGGCGCAGGTCAAAGATGGCAGCGTGCTCATCCCCGATCGACCCGGCGCCGGCATCGTCTGGAACGAAGAGGCGGTCAAGCGGTTCGCGGCATGACCTCACCCGGACCTCACCCGGCGCGATGCGCGATCCTTTCCTGGAGGGCTAAAGGAGTCTTGCGTACCCTCTCCCGCCCCGGGAGGGTGGCGCATCGCGCCGGGTGAGGTCAGGCCGAGCGCACCGACGGCAGCCCCATCTGCTGCCACAGCAGCATGCCGCCGCGCAGATTGGCGACGCGCTCCAACCCGCTGTCGCGCAGGATCACCGTGGCCTGTCCCGAGCGCATGCCGGCGTGGCACACGGCCACGATCGGCTTGGTCGTAGGCACCTGACCCACGCGGGCCTTCAATTCACTGAGCGGGATGAGCTGAGCGCCGGGAATATGGCCCAGCGCGTCATCGAACTCTTCGCGCTGGCGCACGTCCAGCACGTGCAGCTCGTCCAGGTGCTCGGCGACCCAGTCGGGATCCAGCTCGAGCAAGCCGGCATAGCTCTGGCGCACCGGACCCCATTCGGCCGGCCGCGGCACCCGCCCTTGTTCCGGACGGCCGCAGCGCAGGTTCGCCGGCAGGGCAGCCTCGATCTGCTTCGGGTGCGGTAGGTGCAGGTTCTCCATGAAGACGACGAAATCGCGCTCGTCCGCCGCGCCGCCAATGCGGGGGTTGTACGCTCTCTCCTCTGCCACCGACGACATCGTGCGCCCGCTGTAGTCATGCGCCGGGAACACCAGGCACGCAGCGGGCAGCGTGAAGATCTGCTGCGTGATCGAACGATATAACGTGCTTGCATTGCCCTGCTGGAAGTCGCAGCGCCCGGCGCCCCGGATCAGCAGACAATCCCCGGTAAAAGCCATGCGCTGGTCGTCGGTCACGAACGTCACGCACCCGTCCGTGTGGCCCGGCGTAGCGCGCACTTCCAGCTGGCGCTGGCCGAAGCGCACCCGGTCGCCATGCTCCAGAGGCAGGTCCGCGCATTGCACGGACTCGCCGTAGCGCCGGGACAGGCCGATCCGGCATCCGGTCGCCTGCTGCATCAGCCAGGCGCCCGTAACGTGATCCGCGTGGCAGTGCGTATCGAGCGCGCACACGAGCTGGAGCCCGAGCTCCTCGATCAAAGCGCGGTCTCGCAGATGCTGCTCGTAGACGCTGTCGATGACGATGGCGTCCCGGGATGCCGGATCGCCCAGCAGATAGGTATAGGTCGACGAGGCGGCGTCGAAGAGTTGCCTGAACACGAGGTTGGCGAACATGACTGCTTACTCCCCCTGGGCGCAACGGATTGCCTGAGCTCTCTAGCGCTACGCACGCCCGCTCCAGATGGCCTTATTCTAGCCGGCGCCCGGCGCCTGTTGTTGCGCGACCCAGTGCGAAAACCAAAGTCCAGCACCGGATCCCGGCTCGATCTGAGACAATAGGTCGGTGCGCGCTGACAGGCGCTATCGCGCCAGAAACCATAGCCAGAGAAGGGACGGAGCATGACCCTCGCTGTAGCCAGTACCCAGACCGCCATCGACGAACTGCGCGCCCTGCTGGGCGAGCGGCTTTCCACCAGCACGGGCGTCCGCGATCACCACAGCAAGGACGAATCCTGGCACCATCCGCACCGCCCGGACGCGGTGGTGTTCCCCAACTCTACCGAAGAGGTGGCGGAGATCGTGCGCATCTGCGCGCGCCACCGCACCCCGGTGGTCGCCTACGGCACCGGCACCTCGCTCGAGGGCAACGTCATTCCGCACAAGGGCGGGGTGGTGGTCGACATGATGAACATGGACCAGGTCTTGAAGGTGAACGCGGAAGACCTGGATGTCACCGTGCAAGCCCGCGTTACGCGCAAGCAACTCAACGACTACGTGCGCGACCAGGGCCTGTTCTTCCCCATCGATCCGGGCGCCGACGCCTCGCTCGGCGGCATGGCGGCAACCCGGGCCTCGGGCACCAACGCCGTGCGCTACGGGACGATGCGCGAGAACGTGCTGGCGCTCACCGTCGTTCTGGCCGACGGCCGCATCATCCGCACCTCGCGGCGCGCGCGCAAATCGGCTGCCGGGTACGACCTCACGCGCCTGTTCGTGGGCAGCGAAGGCACGCTCGGCATCATCACCGAGGTGACGCTGAAACTGTACGGCATCCCCGAGGCGATGGCGGCCGCGGTCTGCTCCTTCGACTCCCTTGAGGGCGCGGTCAACACCGTGATTCAAGTGATCCAGCTCGGCATTCCGGTCGCGCGCATCGAGCTGCTGGACGAAGTGCAGATGGACTCGGTGAACAAGTTCTCCAAGCTCAACTATCCGGTAAAGGACACGTTGTTCGTCGAGTTCCACGGCACGCAGACCGGCGTGAAGGAGCAGGCGGAACTGGTGCAGTCCATCGCCGCCGACCACGGCGGTGGCGAGTTCAAGTGGGCCACCAAGCAGGAAGAGCGCACCCAGCTCTGGACCGCGCGTCACGACGTAACCTATGCCAACAAGGCGTTGCGCCCGGGCTGCGAGATCTGGGCCACGGACGTGTGTGTGCCCATATCGCGTCTGGCCGAGTGCATCCTCGAGACGAAGAAGGACCTGAAGCAGAGCTACCTGATAGCACCGCTGGTCGGTCATGTGGGCGACGGCAACTTTCACCTCGGATTTCTGATCGACCGCAACAATCCGGACGAGCTGGCCGAAGCCGAGCGCCTGAACGAGCGCCTGGTCATGCGCGCGCTGGCCATGGACGGCACCTGCACCGGCGAGCACGGCATCGGGCTGGGCAAGCAGAAATTCCTGGTCGCCGAGCATGGCGAGGCGGTCAGCGTGATGCGGGAGATCAAGAAGGCGCTGGACCCGCTGAACATCCTCAACCCCGGCAAGATCTTCTCGCTGTGAAGCGAGGGTCCAGGGACTAGCCACTGGGTTCTGCGGTCAAAGAAGATACGAGCGCTGGCGGTGCGCGGGGCTCCCGCGGGTTGCTTCGCGATCGCCCGCTGGTCGTCCTGACCGGCGGGATACTCGGCCTGCTGGTAGCCATGGGCATCGGCCGCTTCGCCTTTACCCTGCTGTTGCCGTTGATGCAGCGCGAGGCCGGATTCGGCGCGCGCGTGGCCGGATGGGTGGCCAGCGCCAACTACCTCGGCTACTTCGCCGGTTCACTCACGGCAACCCTCTGGCCCGCGTCGCGCGGAACACGGCGCCCGTTGCTGGCGGCCTTCCTGCTCAGCACGCTCACCACCGCCGCGATGGGGCTCACACACTCGGTTGCAGCGTGGGTGTTGCTTCGCTTCTTGTCCGGCGCGGCCAGCGCCTGGGTGTTCGTGTTCGTATCCACGCTCGTGCTCACGCGCCTGCGCGATGCCGGACAGGCCGACAGCGCCGGCTGGATGTACGGCGGCGTGGGTGTGGGCATCGCGCTCACCGCCGCCCTGGTGCTGACTGTGCCGGTGCGCGACAGCGCGACCCTTTGGGTCGCGTTCGGCGTGCTGTCCGCGGTGATACTTGCCGCCGCCGCGATGACCCTGCCGGCGAAGCCGTCGATCGGCGGAGCAGGACTCGAAGCGCCGCCGCCCGCGGCACCGGCTGCGCGAGGCGGACGCAAGCTGCTCCTGCTGGCCTACTCGCTCGAGGGAATCGGCTATATCGTCAGCGCCACCTTCATCGTTGCGGTGATCAACTCGGCCCAAGGCGACTACGAGTCCGGAGCCTGGGCGTGGGTGGTAGTGGGGCTGGCTGGCATTCCGGCCTGCGTACTCTGGACCCGCCGCGCCGACTATCGCGGGCTGCTCGCGCGTCTGGCTACCGCTTACTGGATACAGGCCGCGGGCATTGTCGCCATCGCGCTAGCGCCAGCTTCCCGCGCCGCCGCGTTTCTCTCGGCCGCTACATTGGGAGGTACCCTGACGGGCGTGGTGATGCTCACCATGATGCTGGCGCCGCGGATCGACCCGGAGCATCCGCGCCGCACGGTGGGTCAACTCACCATCGGCTTCAGCGCGGGGCAAATGCTGGGGCCGCTACTCGCCGGGTACACGGCGGATTACACTGGATCCTATGCACCCGCGCTGCTCGGGTCGGCTGCGCTGATTGCGATCAGCGCCCTGGCAACGCACGGGATGGCCAGAGCGCAAGCGCGCTGAGGGAAAACGGGAGTACGGTCAGGATGCACCGCAGCTACGATCGTGCACGGGAAGACGTGAGCAACATCGTCCACCTCGAGCACGTCAACGTCACGCAGCCGGACCAGCGCCTGGCGACGCTGTTCTACGTCTCGGCACTGGGCTTCACGCGCGACCCCTACCTGATGGTCGGGCTGGACAACATGTGGATCAACATCGGCCGCAGCCAGATGCATCTGCCGAGCCGCGGTCCGCAGCCCCAGCGGATCAGGGGAACCATCGGGCTGGTCGTGCCCGATCTCACCGAGTTGAAGCAGCGCCTGGACAAGGTCGCGCCGGCCCTGGAGGGAACCCGGTTCCG
>JBGPMS010000025.1:0-27200 GCA_041487115.1 Gammaproteobacteria bacterium | reverse complement strand
GGTGCCGCCGGGACCTCCCATCACCGCCGAGTTGCGGATCGCTTTCGAGGAAAGCCTGCGGCCGCTGTTGGAGCAACTGGAGCTCATCCGCGGGATGAATCTAGCGGCGATAAATTAGCTGGCTACGCAATTCTGCGCGCGAGGCGTACGAAAAGAGAAAGGGGGCCGAAAGGCCCCCTTCCATTCGAATCGAAATCGGGATCAGGCAGAGAAGGACGAACCGCAACCGCACGTCGAGGTCGCATTCGGGTTCTTGATGACGAACTGAGCACCCTCGATGCCCTCCTGGTAATCGATCTCGGCACCCGCCAGGTACTGGAAACTCATCGGATCGATCAAGAGTGTCACGCCATTCTTCACCATCGGGGTGTCGTCCTGGTTGATGCTCTCGTCGAAGGTGAATCCGTACTGGAAGCCCGAGCAGCCTCCACCGGTTACGAATACCCGCAGCTTGAGATCGGGGTTGCCCTCTTCCTCGATCAACTCCTTCACTTTGTTCGCGGCTGAGTCGGTAAAGACCAGCGGTGTGGGCATTTCAGTTACAGCGTTCATGGTTGTGCTCCTCAATCCAGCCAGTGACGCAAATTATGTGCCCCCCGTCGCGGGGGGTCAACCGCTAAGTGGGGGCAACCGCTTATTAATCAATCGCCTGTTGCTGCCTTGACGGTCAAGCCCTTGGGCGCCTGCGCTTCTTCCTGATGCACCAGCCGGCCCTGCACCACTGCACCGAGCTGGATCTCAAGTGTCCGATAATGCACGTCCCCTGTGACATTGCACTTAGGTTGCAGTTCGACATATTCGCTGGCGTACACGGGGCCAATCACGGTGCCGTTGACGACCGCATGGGAAACGCGGATTTCCCCCTCCACCCGGGCCCGCTCGCTCAGCACCAGCGTGCTAGGCTGCTCGTCCCCGGCGAGCACGTTGCCTTTCACGCGGCCGTCGATCCGCAACCCGCCGTTGAATATGACGTTCCCTTCCACCGTGGTGCCGTCGCCGATCAGGCTGTCGATCCGGGTTTGCGGCTTGCTCGCCTTGCCTCCAAACATTCGCACTCTCCTAGGAAAGATTCACCGTCTGCGATGATTTAGGCGCCTCGGTGCCATTCTCCAGCACCCGCACCTGCACCCGTTTGACCGTTGCCTCGGGAGGAACGTGGAAGACGCCCTCGACGCGATGGTAGAACTTGAAGCTGAGGTTATACGGGTCCGCCTTCTCGTCTGCGCGCGGCAGCACCAGCACTTGCGGCTGGCCATCCTGCACCAGATCCACAATGAGCTGCAGTTTGCCCTGGAACTCACGGCTGCGCGTGCGCGATTGCACCACTAGAAGCTGATAGCGATACTCACCCGGCAGCGCATCCGGACGCACGCGGAACCGGTTGATGCTGACGCCACCCGGGGCATCACCACTGGACGTCATCAAGGTCTGGAAAAACGCCAGGTCTTCCTTGATCAGCGCGTTTTCGTCGGTCAGCGTCTTCATCTGGCTGGCCAGGTTGCCGTGAGTGGCACGCTCGATCTGCATTTGACCCTCGACCGCCGCAAGGTGACTGCGCAACTCCGCGTTCTCGTCCCGCAAGTGGGCCACTTCCTCGATCAGACGCGCCTGCTCCGCGGCGGCCTTGCCGCTCTGAAAGCCGGCCAGGTTGCGGCCGACGTCATAGGTTATCCAGGCCACGGCCAGCATGACCCCGAAGCCGGCGAAGATCAGTCCCCAGCGCAGGTACCAGGGGGCGTGCGTGTGGACCGCGACCCTGGGTGCCGCGATCCCGAACCGGCGCTTGAGCTGTCGGATCACCGTCACGGCATCAGCGCGAGCATCTCCAGCCCTGTTCTCTCCGGCAGTCCGAACATGATGTTCATGTTCTGCACTGCCTGGCCAGAGGCCCCCTTCACCAAGTTGTCGATCACCGCCAGCACCACCACGGTGTCGCCGCCGCCAGGCCGGTGCAACGCGATCCGGCAATGGTTGGCTCCTCGCACCGAGCGCGTGTCGGGATGGCTCCCCGCGGGCAGTACATCGACAAAGGGCTCTTGAGCGAAGCGACGTTCGTACAGCGACTGCACATCGACCTCTTGCGTAAGCCTCGCGTAGAGCGTGGCATGGATGCCGCGGATCATAGGCGTCAGGTGCGGAATGAAGGTAACACCCACGCCGTGCCCCGCTACCTGGGTTAGCCCCTGCACGATTTCCGGGAGGTGCCGATGGCCGGCAACGCCATACGCCTTGAAGTTATCGGCCGCTTCCGAGAAAAGTATATGGACTTCGGCTGTGCGACCCGCGCCACTCACTCCGGACTTGGCATCGGCGATAAGGTGTTGTCGGTCCACGACGCCGGCCTCGACCAGTGGCATGAATCCGAGCTGGATCGCGGTAGCGTAGCAACCGGGGGTACCCACGATGCGCGCGCGCCGGATTGCCTCGCGGTTCAATTCGGGCAGGCCATATACCGCCTCTTCGACCAGTTGCGGGCAGGTATGGGGCATCTTGTACCACTTCTGCCATTCCGCGAGGCTCTTGAGCCGGAAATCGGCGGCTAGATCGATCACGCGAACCCCAGCCTCCACCAACCGCGGCGCTTGCTCCATGGCAACACCATGGGGAGTAGCGAAGAACACCACATCGCAGCCCAGGATATCGGCCGCAGCCGGATCGGAAAATCTCAGGTCCACGCTGCCGCGCAGGCTCGGAAAGAGATCCGCAACCGGCGTCCCAGCCTCCTTTCGAGAGGTGATCGTCGTGAGATGCGCGCCCGGGTGCCGGGACAGAATTCTCAGCAGTTCCACCCCAGTGTAGCCTGTTCCGCCCACGATGCCGATCTTGATCATGGCCTAATACCTTTCTTAATCATGCTGTTGCATATCAAGCTTAAAGCCAGATGATAACCCCAAACGCATCCGGCCAGGGCAACAAAAAAGCCGCCCGCAGGCGGCTTTTTTCATCTCGTGCGCTCAAGTATCAGCGCTTGGAGAACTGTTTGCGCCGGCGGGCCTTGTGCAGACCGACCTTCTTTCGCTCGACTTCACGGGCATCGCGGGTGACCAAGCCGGCCTTCTTCAGCACCGGCTTCAGCGCCGCATCGTAGTTGATCAGCGCCCGGGTGATGCCATGGCGGACCGCACCGGCCTGGCCGGATTCGCCGCCCCCCTGAACATTTACCAGGATGTCGAAGGTCGCCAGGTGGTTGGCCAATTGGAGCGGCTGCCGGACGATCATGCGTCCGGTTTCACGCGAGAAGAAATCATCCACGAGCTTGCCATTGACCATGATCTGGCCCTTGCCGGGACGCAGAAAAACTCGCGCCACTGCGCTCTTGCGGCGGCCTGTTCCGTAGTACTGCAGCTGAGTTGCCATGCCTGTTCCTGAATGCGCTCGAGATGCCTAGTTGCGGGAAAGTTCGGTTTCCGGGAGCTTCAGCTCCTGGGGCTGCTGAGCTTCGTGCGGGTGCTCGGCGCCCGCATAGACCTTGAGCTTGCGATACATGTCGCTGCCCAGCGGCCCCTTGGGGAGCATACCCTTGACCGCTTTTTCGATGATGCGCGTCGGGAACTTCGCCTGCAGCTTGGTAAACGTCGTGGTCTTGAGCCCGCCCGCGTACTGGCTATGCCGGTAGTAGAGCTTCATCTCGGGCTTGCGCCCGGTCACGCGCACCTTCTCCGCGTTGATGACGACGATATAGTCGCCGGTATCGACGTGGGGTGTGAACTCCGCCTTGTGCTTCCCGCGCAGCCGCCGGGCGATCTCGACGGCCAAACGGCCAAGCACCTTGTCGGTAGCGTCGATCAGGTACCAGCCGCGCGTAACCTCGTGAGGCTTGGCCGAAAAGGTCTTCATGAAGGCAACCTTGATTCCCTGGGATTCTGAACGGTGGCGGCGTTCCGGACCGCAAAACGGGTCTGGACCGAAGGAAGGCGCGCATCTTACCGGTAACCGTTAGTGCTTGTCAAACAAGCGGATAACGCCCAAGATCAGGCGCCACGGTGCGTCTCGGCGCAGCCAGTATGCGGGAACGGCGGCCGTTCCAGCATATAATTTTGCTTTTGCATCAATCCCCCCGGCGTTTCCGCGGCCCTCGGCACTCCTTATGCGCAAGATCTGGCTCATCTTCGCCCAGGCCACGACGGTCGCTCTGGCGGCGCTTCTCGTCGTGCAAACCCTGCGGCCCGACCTTCTGCCCACCCACGGCAACGGCGGTGTGGTGACCATCACCGAATCGGGTGCGCACGGTCATGCGAAGGATCCGGCCCCGGCCAGGGCGATTGGCTCTTACAGCGTGGCCGTCAAGAAGGCGATGCCCTCGGTGGTCAACATCTTTACCAGCAAGGAGGTCAAGCTCCGGCACCATCCGTTCATGGACGACCCCCTCTTCCGGCGCTTCTTCGGGGACCAGCAGGATGGCGACACCCAGCGCACCTCGAGCCTGGGCTCTGGCGTCATCGTGGGCGCGGAGGGTTATATCCTAACCAACTACCACGTCATCGCCGCCGCGGACGAGATCGAGATCGCACTGAACGATGGCCGGCAGGGCAAGGCCATCCTGGTCGGAAACGACCCGGAGAGCGACCTCGCGGTGTTGAAGGCCGAACTGAAGAACCTGCCCACGATTACGTTCGGCCGCCCGGACCAGGTCAGTGTCGGGGACGTGGTTCTCGCCATCGGGAACCCCTTCGGTGTCGGGCAGACGGTGACGCAGGGCATCGTCAGCGGCCTGGGGCGAACCCATCTGGGGATCAATACCTTCGAGAACTTCATCCAGACCGATGCGGCCATCAACCCAGGCAATTCGGGTGGCGCCCTGGTGGACTCCAATGGCAACCTGATCGGGGTCAACACCGCCATCTACTCGCGCAGTGGCGGATCCATGGGGATCGGGTTTGCCATACCCGTGAGCCTCGCGCGTCAGGTGATGGAGCAGATCATCGCCACCGGCTCCGTCACCCGCGGCTGGATCGGCGTCGAAGTGCAGGACATCACGCCCGACCTGGCGGAATCCTTCAAGCTTACCAACGCCAAGGGCGTGCTGATCGCGGGCGTGGTGCGGGGCGGACCGGCCGACAAGGCAGGCGTCAAGCCGGGCGACATCCTGGTAGAGGTCGAAGGGAAGCCCGTGCCCGACTCCTCCGCCATGCTCAATCTGGTAGCCGAGGCACAGCCGGGCAAGGTCGCCACTCTCAAGATCTTGCGCAACAGCAATCCGCTGGCGGTCAAGCTGACAGTCGGCAAGCGTCCCAAACCGCGGCCGCGACCGGAAGACGAAGAGTAGCGCCGCGCCAAGCCGCAGTCGGACAGCGGCTACTCCTTCTGATATTCCGAGTCGGCCTCTGGCGGCTTCGAGGGTGACATGAAGGACGCCGCCAGTATGCCTACCTCGTACAGCAAGCACAGAGGCAGCGCCAGCAGGATCTGGGAAGTCACGTCAGGCGGAGTGACGACCGCCGCGACGATGAACGCGCCCACGATCACATACGGCCGAATATCCTTCAGCTTCGCCACCGACACCACACCCATCTTGACCAGCAGGATCACTGCGATCGGCACCTCGAACGTGACGCCGAAGGCGATGAACATGTTCATCACGAAGTTGAGGTAGGTGCCGATGTCCGGCATCCACTCGACGCCTTCCGGCGTAAACGCCTGCATCACGCGGAAGACGGTCGGAAACACCAGGAAATAGGCGAAGGCCATCCCACAGAAAAAGAGCAGTGTACTGGCGATGATCAGCGGCGCGACCAGGCGCTTCTCGTGGACGTAGAGCCCCGGCGCAACGAACGCCCACGCCTGATACAGCAGGACCGGCAGCGCGATCACCGCGGCGGTCAGAAACGTGACCTTGAACGGTATGAAAAAAGGTGATGTGATCTCGGTGGCGATCATCCGCCCGCCCTGCGGTAACTGGGCCAGCATCGGTGCCGAGATGATGTGATAGATATCCTTGGCCCACGGAACGAGGCACAGAAAGACGATACCCACCGCGATCACCGACCACAGCAGGCGGTTGCGCAGCTCGATCAGGTGAGACAGAAAAGTCTCATGTCCCGGCTCGTTCTCGCTCACTGTTGGATCGGGGAAACACGCCCGCCGGAGCCCATCGCCGCACGCATCGGGGAACCTGTCAGGCCTGCTTCTGCGCAGCAGGCTGGGCGCCGGGATCCAGGCCCAGCTCCAGCTGGGGCGAAGGACCTTCGTCGTCAGCGCTGGTGGCCACATTCGCCGCCGGGATGGGTTCAGCCAGGGGCTTAGGCCCCGCGGTGGCCGAGATCAACGCAGCCGGTGCATCGGACGAGGACGGCGCGCCGCCCTCAGCCCCCGCCGAACCCTCCTGAACTGCGGAAACCGGTCCCGTCCCCATATGGGGCATCTGCATGCTGGAAATCGTCTCCTTCAGCTCAGTCCCGGTGTTTTCGAGAGCGCTTTGGGCATCCCTGAATTCTTTCTCCGCGCCCTCCACCCCGTTCCTCACGCTTTGCTCGACAGAGCGCGCGGCCTCTTCGACGGTGGTCTGCAGCTTCTTGAGCTCGGCCAAGTCCATCTCGCGATTGATGTCGGCCTTCACATCCGCCACGTAACGCTGGAACCGGCCGAGCAGATGGCCCGCCGTGCGCGCCACCCGGGGCAAACGCTCGGGGCCGATCACGATCAGCGCCACGACGCCGATCACGACCAGCTCGGAAAAGCCGATGTCCAGCATATCAACGCTCTACCATCGCGCCGGGATAGCGGTTACGAATGCGTCTTGTCCTTGACCTCGCCTTCGATCGTCTGCCCGGCAGCCGAGTGCTCGATCTTCGCGGCGGTGTCTGCCTTGCCCTTATCCTCCTCGGTTTTCATGCCCTCCTTGAACCCTTTCACCGCACCACCCAGGTCGGTGCCGAGGTTGCGAAGCTTCTTGGTGCCGAAGATCAGCACGACTATGACCAGCACGATTAACCAGTGCCATGGACTCCCGAATCCCATCGTTCGCTCCTATCTCTATCTAGCTCTAAGTCGACAGATCCTTCACGCTCGCGGTCGCGGCAGCATGGAACCGAGCGGTTCCCCGCCACCGATGATGTGCAGGTGGACGTGGTCGACCTCCTGCCTGCCTACGCGCCCGGTGTTTACGATCAACCGGAAGCCGTCCTTCGCACCCTGCTCCCGTGCCAGCTTCGGCGCCAGCAGCATGATCCTGCCGAACACGTCCCGGTGCCGTTCCTCCAGGTCCATCATCGACGCGACGTGCTCCTTCGGAATGATGAGGAAGTGGACCGGCGCCAGCGGATTGATATCGTGAAAGGCCAGCACGTCGTCGTCCTCGTGCACTTTTCGCGAGGGAATCGCTCCCCGCACAATCCGGCAGAAAATACAGTTCGCGTCTTGCATGCGGTCAGGGTCCGTTCCGGGCTGCCTTCTCCTCGATCCCGGAGATGCCCTCACGCCGGCGCAGTTCGGCCAGCACATCGTCGGGCCCGAGCCCATGAAAGCTCAACATCACCAGAGTGTGAAACCAGAGATCAGCGGTTTCCCAGACGATCTGCAGTTTATCACCGTCCTTCGCCGCAAGGAGGGTCTCGGCCGCCTCCTCCCCGATCTTCTTGAGTATCGCGTTGTTGCCCTTGGCCAGCAGTTGCGCGACGTAGGAGGAGGCCGGGTCCGCGCCCTTGCGCGTCTCGATGGTCTGCGCCAGGCGGGTCAGGATGGAAGCATCGATCATGGTGGCCTCCCGGATCAGCGGCGGTAGATCAGGCTCGGATCTTTCAGCAGCGGGTCCGTCACCACCCAGACACCGTTCTCGAAGCGGCGAAAGAAACACCGCTCCCGCCCGGTATGGCAGGCAATGCCCCCCTGCTGCTCCACGCTCAGCAACACCACGTCACCGTCGCAGTCCAGGCGCAGCTCCTTGACCCGTTGGATGTGGCCGGACTCTTCGCCCTTGTGCCAAAGGCGCTGGCGCGAGCGCGACCAGTAGTGTGCCTCGGCGGTCTCGACGGTGCGGGCCAGGGCCTCGCGGTTCATCCATGCGAACATCAGGACACGACCGGTGACAGCGTCCTGGGCGACAGCCGCAACCAGCCCGTCCGGGGTCCAGGCGATCTCGTCCATCCACGCCGGCTCGTCCACCCGATTCGAAGTCAAATTCTCACCTCTATGCCGACGGCCGCCATGTGCTCTTTGGCCTGCCGAACCGTGTATTCGCCGTAGTGAAAGATAGTCGCCGCCAGCACCGCATCCGCGTGGCCTGCCTGCACACCCTCGACAAGATGGTCGAGGGTGCCCACGCCGCCGCTGGCAATGATCGGGATATCCAGCGCGTCGGAGAAGGCGCGGGTCAGTTCCAGGTCGAACCCGTGGCGCGTGCCGTCCCGGTCCATGCTGGTCAACAGAATCTCGCCCGCCCCGAGCTCCTGCACGCGGCGACCCCAGTCTAGCGCGTCCAGTCCGGCAGGACGCCGTCCGCCGTGCGTGTAGACCTGCCAGCGGGGCGGCTCCGCATCGGCCACACGCTTCGCGTCGATCGCGACCACGATGCACTGGGAGCCGACCTTGCCGCTGGCTTCGGCCACCAGATGCGGCTGAAGCACGGCCGCCGTGTTGATGCTCACCTTGTCCGCCCCCGCGTTGAGGAGATCGCGCACGTCGGACACCGAACGCACCCCACCGCCCACGGTGAGCGGGATGAACACCTGCGCAGCTACGCTCTCGATGATGCTCAGAATCAAACCGCGTTCGTCCGAGCTGGCGGTGATGTCGAGGAAGCACAGTTCGTCGGCGCCCTGCTCGTCATAGCGCCGGGCGATCTCGACCGGGTCCCCAGCGTCGCGCAAGCCGACGAAATTGACGCCCTTCACCACACGGCCGCTGGTGACGTCGAGACAAGGGATGATGCGCTTCACGAGACCCATGGGAATGGCAGGCGAGAGATGGAGGTTGGGATGTAGATTGCCCGGAGCGGTGCTCCCGGCCAAGAGCCCGGACTTGGGGTCAGGACGCTTTTTCTTCCTTGCCGGCCAGCTTGTCGGCGAGCTTCTGCGCTTCCGCGAAGTTGAGCGTGCCTTCGTAGATGGCGCGGCCGGTGATGGCACCGACGATGCCTTCCTGCTCCACCGCGCACAGGGTCTTCACATCGTCCAGGTTGGTGATACCCCCGCTCGCGATGACGGGAACGGAGAGCGCGCGCGCCAGTTCGACCGTCGCCTCCATGTTGAGGCCGGTCAGCATGCCGTCGCGCCCAATATCGGTGTGAATGATCGCTTCCACCCCGTAGTCCTGGAACTTCTTCGCCAGATCCAGCACGTCGTGCCCGGTCATCTTCGACCAGCCGTCCACCGCGACCTTGCCTTCCCTGGCATCCAGCGCGACCATCACATGGCCCGGGAACGCATAACAAGCGTCGTGGAGAAAGCCGGGGGTCTTGACCGCCGCGGTGCCTACGATGACGTAGCTGATGCCATCGTCGAGATAGCGCTCGATGGTGTCCAGGTCCCGGATGCCGCCACCCAGCTGCACGGGAATGGCGTCCCCGACCGCCTCTACGATGGCTTTGATCGCGGCCTCGTTCTTCGGTCTGCCAGCGAAAGCGCCGTTGAGATCCACCAGATGCAGCCGGCGCGCGCCCTGCTTGATC
This sequence comes from Gammaproteobacteria bacterium, assembly GCA_041487115.1. Lineage (GTDB taxonomy): Bacteria > Pseudomonadota > Gammaproteobacteria > Burkholderiales > SHXO01 > SHXO01. The sequence continues at coordinate 17,596 of JBGPMS010000025.1, read as the reverse complement.
CAGTGCTGCGCCATGGCGCCGGGGGCGTCGGAGAAGACCGTGGCAGTGTCCATGGCGCCCTGTTTCAGGCGCACGCAATGCCCATCTTTCAGGTCAATTGCCGGAATGATCAACATGCAGCAGACAGGGGGATGCGGAGGTCCGCGGGTAGGATCAGGCTGGGCGTGGCGGCAGAGGTGAACTCATGCAACCCCATCATACAACAGACGCAAGCCCAAGGAAAAACCCCATGGACGGCTCACTCGCCGATCAGGGGCATCTCCAGCGCTCGTTGGGAGACGGTATGGCGGCCATCCCACTGTACGAAGTTCGACAGCAGCCTCAGGCCAGCCTCCTGGCTCTTCTCCGGGTGGAACTGGACGGCGAACAGGTTATCCCTGGCTATCGCGCAGGTGAAGGGGACCGGGTACAGGCTGTAACCGGCAATCAGAGCGCGGCTGCGCGGCACCGGAAAGTAGCTGTGCACGAAGTAGAACCGCGCGCCCTGGGCGATGCCGCGCCACAGCGGATGCTCCACGGTCTGCTGCACTTCGTTCCACCCCATGTGCGGCACCTTCAGCTTTTCGCCGGCCGCCCCGACCATGCCGTGCACCGGGAAGCGCACAACCCGGCCCTCGACCAGAGCCAGGCCCGGCACGTTGCCCTCCTCGCTGACCTCGAACAGCATCTGCAGCCCGATGCAGATGCCGAGGAACGGCTTGCTTCGCGCTGCCTCCAGCACGGCGGGGCGCAAGCCCCTGGCGTCCAGTTCGCGCATGCAGTCGGGCATGGCCCCCTGGCCCGGAAATACCACCCGGCGCGCCGAGCGGACCTCTTCGGGCCGGCTGGTCACCACGACGCTCATGCCGGGCGCTACATGCTCGACGGCCTTGGACACCGAGCGCAGGTTGCCCATCCCATAGTCGACGACGGCGATGTCGATCATTTCGATTCCATGCGGTGGGCAGACGGACCGTATGCCGGCCGCCTAGAGGCTGCCCTTGGTAGAAGGGAGAATCCCGTGCATGCGCGGGTCGAGCTCCACCGCCATGCGCAGCGCCCGTCCGAATGCCTTGAACGCGGTTTCCGCCTGATGGTGCGCGTTCTTTCCTTTCAGATTATCGATGTGCAAGGTGGCCAGGGCGTGATTGACGAAGCCTTGGAAGAACTCGTGAACCAGGTCGACGTCGAACTCACCGATCAGGGGACGGGTGAAGGCGATGCCGAACTCCAGCCCGGGGCGCCCCGACAGGTCCACCACCACCAGCGACAGCGCCTCATCCAGCGGGACGTAGGCGTGCCCGTAGCGGCGGATGCCCCTCTTGTCTCCCAACGCCTGCGTGAACGCCTGGCCCAGCGTGATGCCGACGTCCTCCACCGTGTGGTGGGCGTCGATGTGCAGGTCCCCTTTGGCCGTGATCTCGAGGTCCAGCATGCCGTGGCGCGCGACTTGATCGAGCATGTGATCGAAGAAGCCGATACCGGTAGACAGGGAAGACTTTCCCGTGCCGTCCAGGTCGAGCTTGACGGTGATCTGCGTTTCCAGAGTGTTTCGGGTGACCTGTGCCTGGCGCATGGTCGAAGCGGGGCGGATGCGGAAAAAAGCTTAAGCGGCCTGCAGCAGACTATGCCGCAAGGCGCTCAGGAACTGGTCGTTTTCTTCGGGCGTGCCGACGGTCACACGCAGACAATCGGTCAGGCTCGGATGGGAGCCGCTCACGTTCTTGATCAGGATGCCGCGCGCCTTCAGGCCGGTGAACACGGCACCGGCCCGCGGCACCTTGAACAGTACGAAATTGGCATCGCTCGGAAACGCGCGCGCACCGGGCATCGATTGCAGCGCCGACAGCAGCTTCCCGCGCTCCGTGCGGATTGCCGCCGCCTGCTCTTCCAGCACATCGGCGTGTTCCAGCACGCGCGCCGCGATCCGTTGCGTCAATACGTTCACATTATAGGGCAGGCGCAGTTTGTCCAGCTCCGACAGCCACTCCGGCGGGCCGATGAGCAGGCCCAACCGCAATCCTGCGAGCCCGAGCTTGGACAGGGTGCGCATGACCAGCAAATTGGGATATCGCGCGAGCTCCGGCAAGAAGGTCTTGCCGGCGAACGCGTGATAGGCCTCGTCCACCACCACCAGCCCCGGTGACGCCTCGATCAATGCGCGGATCGCGTGGGCGTCGAACAGGTTGCCGGTGGGGTTGTTCGGATAAGCGATAAAGGTCAGCGCCGGACTGTGCTCGCGCACGGCCGCGAGCAGGCGCGGTGCATCCAAGCCGAAATCCGGTGCCAGCGGCACGCCCACGTAGCGGATGCCCGTGTAGGTGGCCACCAGGCGGAACATGACGAATGAGGGCTCGATGCTCATCAGGACGGCACCGGGGCGGTTCACCGCCAGAGCCAGGATCTGGATCAACTCGTCCGACCCGTTGCCCAGCAGAATGTCCATGCCATCGGGCACGCTCATGGCCTTGCGCAGCGCGGCCTTGAGAGCAGTCGCGCCGGGATCCGGGTAGCGATTCAGGCTGGCCTCAGCCGCCAGCGCGCCGATCTCCGCGCCCAGATCCGCCGACAGGCGGTATGGGTTCTCCATGGCGTCCAGCTTGATCAGTCCACGGCTGTCCGGCACGTGATACGCGGAGACCGCCCGCACCTCGTCTCGGATGACCGTTTTGGGCGTCTTATCCATGCAGGCGATACTGCGCCGATCTGGCGTGGGCGGGAAGGCCCTCTCCCTCCGCCAGTTCGGCGGCGATGAGCCCGAGTTTGTGCGCTCCCCCGCGCGACACGTGGATGACACTGGAGCGCTTCTGAAAATCGTACACGCCCAGAGGAGAGGAGAAGCGCGCGGTACGCGCGGTCGGCAGCACGTGGTTGGGGCCGGCACAGTAGTCTCCCAGCGCTTCGGACGAGTACTTGCCTACGAAAATGGCGCCGGCGTGCCGAATCCTGGATACCCAGCGCTCGGCGTCTTCCACCGAGAGCTCCAAATGCTCCGGCGCGATGCGGTTGGCGATATCGCAGGCTTCGTCCAGGTCCCTGACCTTGATCAATGCACCGCGCGCCGCCAGCGCAGCGGTGATCACGTCCTTGCGCGGCATCCCCCCGAGTTGCCGCTCGAGGCTGATCGCGACGGCGTCGATGAAACCCGCGTCGGGGCAGAGCAGGATGGCCTGCGCCATCTCGTCGTGCTCGGCCTGGGAAAACAGGTCCATGGCCACCCAGTCGGGGTTGGTGCGGCCGTCACAGAGCACCAGGATCTCGGAAGGGCCGGCGACCATGTCGATGCCGACCACGCCGAAGACGCGGCGCTTGGCCGCGGCCACATAGGCGTTCCCCGGACCCACGATCTTGTCCACCTGGCGTATGGTCTGGGTTCCGTACGCGAGCGCCCCGATGGCCTGCGCGCCGCCGATCGTGAACACCTGGTCCACGCCGCAGATCGCCGCGGCGGCCAGAACCAGGTCGCTCCTCTCGCCGCCAGGAGTGGGCACCACCATCACGATCTCTCCGACGCCAGCCACTCGCGCCGGCACGGCGTTCATGAGCACGGTCGACGGATAGGCGGCCTTGCCGCCTGGAACATAGATCCCGACCCGGTCCAGAGCCGTAACCTGCTGCCCCAGCCGGGTACCATCCGCCTCGGTGTAGCTCCAGGATTCGGATACCTGGCGCTCGTGATAGGCGCGGATGCGGCCGGCGGCCTGCACCAGCGCTTCACGCTGCGCCGGAGGCAGAGCAGCGAAGGCGCGTTCCAGGTCCGCTTTGGACAGCCGCAGTGCCGACAAGTCGGATGAGTCCACGCGGTCGAAACGGCGCGTGTACTCCAGCACGGCGGCGTCACCGCGTTGCTTCACGTCCGCCAGGATGGCGGCAACGGCCTGCTCGATGCGCTCGTCCTGAGTGCTCTCGAAGGCGAGCAGGCGCCCGAGCCTCGCCTCGAAGTCGGGGCTCGTGCTGTCCAGACGACTAAGCTGCAACATGGGTGAAGGCTGGCTCCACCGCCCGTCCGAACGCGTCGAGGAGAGGTTGGAGCACATCGTCCTTGAGCTTCAGTGCGGCCTGATTGACGATCAGCCGCGCGCTGATGGGCATGATCTCCTCGACCGCCACGAGATTGTTGGCGCGCAACGTGTGGCCGGTGCTCACCAAGTCCACGATCGCATCGGCCAGCCCGACGAGCGGCGCCAGTTCCATGGAGCCGTACAGTTTGATGAGGTCGACGTGAACACCCTTGCCGGCGAAGTGCTCGCGTGCGGTCCTGAGGTATTTGGTGGCCACCCTCAGGCGCGCACCCTGCCGCACCGCCGCGGCGTAGTCGAAGCCGGCCGGCACCGCGACCATCATGCGGCACTTGGCGATCTGGAGGTCGAGCGGCTGGTACAGGCCTTCCGCGCCATGCTCGTGCAGCACATCCTTGCCGGCGATCCCGAGATCGGCGGCACCGTAGCGCACGTACGTCGGCACATCGGAGGCACGCACGATGATGATGCTCACGTCCTCGCGATCGGTGCCGATGATGAGCCGGCGCGAAGTCTCGGGATCCTCGACCGGACGGATGCCGGCAGACTCCAGCAGCGGCAGGGTTTCGGTGAAAATACGTCCCTTCGACAGGGCGATGGTGATGCGGTTCACGGTCTCAGAGCCAAGTCAAAGGATCGATTCTACCGCAGGCAGCCATGACATCCCCGATGCAACGGCGGAAACCGATGTCCTGCTGTTGCCTTGGGCGCAGGCCGTCAGCGGGCGCGGCGGATTCGCGCGCCAAGCTGCGAGAGTTTTTCCTCGATGCACTCGTAGCCGCGGTCGAGATGGTAGACGCGGTCGATCACCGTCTCCCCGCGCGCCATCAGCCCCGCCAACACCAGGCAGGCGGAGGCGCGCAGATCCGTCGCCATCACCGCCGCGCCATCCAGCTGCGACACACCGCGCACCACTGCGGTGTTGCCTTCGACTTCGATGTCGGCACCCAGCCGGCGTAGTTCCTGCACATGCATGAAGCGGTTCTCGAATACGGTCTCGGTGATCGTGGAGGTGCCTTGGGCCACCGCGTTAAGGGCCATGAACTGGGCCTGCATGTCGGTAGGGAAGGCCGGATAGGGAGCAGTACGGACGTTCACCGCCTTTGGGCTAGCCCCGCTGCGCAAGGAGAGCCAGTCCGGCCCGCTCTCGATCGCCGCGCCCACCTCCCGCAGCTTGCCGAGAACCGCGTCCAGGATATCGGGCCGCGCGTTCTTGAGCCGGATCTCGCCGCCGGTGGCTGCCGCGGCGACCAGGAAAGTACCGGTCTCGATCCGATCAGGCATCACCCGATAGGTCGCACCATGCAGCCGTGGCACTCCTTTCACGGTGATCACGTCGGTGCCTTGCCCGGAGATGTTCGCGCCCATCGCCACGAGGCAAAGCGCGAGGTCCACCACCTCGGGTTCGCGCGCGGCGTTCTCGAGTATGGTCGTGCCGTCGGCCAAGGCCGCCGCCATCATCAGGTTCTCGGTGCCGGTCACCGTCACCAGGTCCATCACGATGCGCGTGCCCTTGAGCTGCCGGGCGGTGGCGTGGATGTAGCCGTGCTCGATGGTAATCTCCGCACCCATTGCCTGCAGGCCTTTGATGTGCTGGTCGACCGGGCGCAGGCCGATGGCGCAACCTCCGGGCAGCGACACTCGCGCCTCGCCGAAGCGCGCGACCAGCGGACCCAGAACCAGGATCGAGGCGCGCATGGTCTTGACCAGCTCGTAGGTTGCCACGCGGTTGTGCAGGTTGGCAGCGGTGAGGCTCACACCGCCGTTCTCGTCCAGGGAAACCTCGATGCCCATCTGGGCCAGCAGCGACAATGTGGTGGTGACGTCGCGCAGGTGCGGCACGTTCTGCACCTGTAGCGTGTCGGCAGTCAGAATCCCGGCGCACAGGATCGGCAGTGCGGCATTCTTGGCACCGGAGATCCGGACCTCCCCGGACAGCGGCACGCCGCCGTTGATGACGAGCTTGTCCATCAGCTGCGTGCAGCCCAGTCCTCGGGGGTCAGGGTCTGCATGGACAAGGCGTGGATCTCCTCCCGCATGCGATCGCCGAGCGCCCGGTAGACCAATTGATGGCGCTGCACACGCGACTTGCCGCGAAACGCCTCGCTGACGATCACGGCCTCGAAGTGATGCCCGTCACCGCTTACTTCCACGTGCTGGCATTCGAGCTGCTCCACGATATAGCGCTTCACATCTTCCGGCGCAACCAAAGGGCTTCTCCTGCTTAGGTGGGAAAGCCGCTATTGTAGCCGGCCGCTCAGTGCCGCAGCTTGTAGCCGGTGTGCAGCAGTCGCAGGCTCAGGGCCGAAAGCACGACCAGACAGGCGGCCACTATTGCGAGGCTAAAGCTGGGAGGCACGTCGCCCGCACCGAGGAAACCGTAGCGAAAGCCGTCGACCATGTAGAAGAACGGGTTCAAATGGGACGCCCCCTGCCAGAATGGCGGCAGGGAATGGACCGAGTAGAAAACGCCCGCCAGAAAGGTGAGCGGGATGATGACGAAGTTCTGGAACACCGCCAGCTGGTCGAACTTGTCGGCCCAGATTCCCGCGATGATGCCCAGAGCGCCCAGGATCCCGCCGCCCAGCACCGCGAAGGCCAATGCCCAGACCGGGTGCTGCACCGGCACGTCGGCGAACCCTGCGGTGACCAGCATCACACCCAGGCCCACGGCGAGGCCGCGCACTATCGATGCCAGCGCGTACGCGAGAAAGGTCTCGAGCGGCGACAACGGGGTCAGCAGCACGAAGATGATGTTGCCCGTGATCTTGGACTGGATCAGGCTGGAGGAGCTGTTGGCGAAAGCATTTTGCAGCAGCGACATCATGGCGAGACCCGGGACCAGGAACGCGGTGTAAGCGACCCCGGGATAGACCTGGACGCGCGATTCCAGCGCATGGGAAAAAATCAGCAGATAGAGCAGTGCGGTGAGGATGGGTGCAGCTATCGTCTGAAAGCTCACCTTCCAGAAGCGCAGCAGTTCCTTGTACAACAGAGTCCGGAACCCGGACATCAGTGCCTCCGCATCATCTGCACGAATACGTCCTCCAGGTCGGCCTGCAACACCTCCAGCTCCTGCGCTTCGATGGCTTCTGCGCGCAGTTGCGCGAGCACGTTCTCGATCTGTGCGTACGTCTCGACGGCCAGGATCAGGCTGTTCCCCTCCCGCGCGACGAGATTGCCGGTGAGCCCCGCCGGCAGGCGATCCGGCACCAGGCGCAGGCGCAGGCGTACGCCAGACACGCCACCGAGCAGATTGCGGGTCGTGTCGAGCGCCACGACGCGCCCTTGCTTGAGCATCGCGATGCGGCTGCAGAGCGCCTCGGCTTCCTCCAGGTAGTGGGTGGTGAGAACGACAGTGTGACCGGCCTGGTTGAGTTCCTGTACGAAGCGCCACAGGCCCTGGCGCAGTTCCACGTCCACGCCTGCGGTGGGCTCATCCAGGATGATCACGGGCGGCTTGTGCACCAGCGCCTGGGCCACCAGCACGCGCCGCTTCATGCCGCCTGAGAGCTGACGCATGTTGACGTGGGCCTTGTCCGTCAGATCCAGGCGCTGGATGATCTCGTCGATCCAGGCGTCGTTGTCGCGCAGCCCGAAGTAACCCGACTGGATGCGCAGGGTCTCGCGCACCGTGAAGAACGGATCGAACACCAGCTCCTGCGGGACGACGCCGAGAGAGCGCCGCGCGTGCCGGTACTGGGCCGTGACGTCATAACCCATCACGCGCAGGCTGCCTGTGTCGGCCCGCGCGAGCCCGGCGAGGATGCTGATCAGAGTGGTTTTACCCGCGCCGTTCGGACCGAGCAGTCCGAAAAACTCGCCCGCGCGGATCTCCAGGCTCACGCCATCCAGGGCGTGCACGGCTCCGAAGCGCTTGTGGACCTGGCTTACCTCGATGGCGAGCGTCATGGGCAGCGCGCACCGGACCAGTCACCCGGCGGAGACATCCAGTCATCCGCCGGGCAGCAGCTCGCCGAGCTCGTAGAGCTCGATGAGCGATTTCAGGTTCTTGCTGAGGTTCTCGAAGCGGATGCGCCGTCCGTGCGCGGCGGCATCTCGCGCCCAGGCCAGCAAGAGTGCCACGGCCGAGGAGTCGGCATCAGTCACTGCCGACAGATCGACGCGCACTTCGGCGCCCTCGAAGCGACGCGTGCCCTCCTCCAGCAGCGGTTGCACGGTGGCGAGGGTTACCGGACCCTGCACCCGATAGCGGCCGTCGGCAAACTCGATCATGACCAGTGGCGGCGCACTATGGCTTTTTCTTCACGCCGGGAGGCGGCGGAGCGTTCTTTTCCTCCAGCGACTTGATCAGCCCGTCGATGCCACCCTGACGGATCACCTCGGCGAAGGTGCTGCGGTAAGTCGTGACCAGGCTCACGCCCTCGACCGTCACGTCGTAGACTTTCCAGCTCGACGGCGACTTGAACATGCTGTAGTCCACATGCACCGGCGGCGCACCACCTGGCAGCTTGATCTCGCTGCGCACCTGCACGTCTTCCTCGTCCGCTTGCATGCGCAGCGGCTTGACCTCGACGACGATGTTCCGGTAGGCGCTGTAGGCGGCGCTGTAGGAACGTACCAGCAGGGCGCGGAACTGCTCGATCAGGGCCTTCTGTTGCTCGGGCGTGGCCTCTCGCCAGCTGCGTCCGACAGCAAGCCGAGTCATGCGGTCGAAGTCGAAGTGCGGCGCGACCTTCTGCTCGATCAACGCGGACATCTTGCCCTGGCTGCCGGCCTCCAGGTCGGGGTCCCGGCGCAACGCGTTCAGGACCTCGTCGGCGACGCTCTTCACCAGCTTGTCCGGCGCATCCTGCGCGAGCGCCATGGCGCTCATACCCAGCGCCAGCAGCAAGCCGCCTGCTAGGCGTAGAAGAACTGCGGTCGATCTGCTCGAGCCCTGCATTGCGTCACCTCGCTTCAGAGTGGCTGCCGTTGGATCGTCCGCCGTTGCCGTTAGCAGCCTGCAAAACCACAACGCGAGCGCCAACGCGAAGTTTGCGTGGGGCGCACACGCGCGCCAGTGTTTGAGCGTGCGACAGGTCGCGCTTCGACTCCGCGTGCAAAGTTCGCCTGCCCAGGGTCTTGCACAACCTGTTGGACCGTGTGGCGGTCATTTCTTGGCGCCACCCTCCGCAGCCTTGCCATACAGAAACTGGCCGATGAGCTTCTCCAGCACCATGGCGGACTGAGTCAGCTTGATTTCGTCACCCGCTTTCAAGTTGAGCGTGTCGCCGCCCGCGTCCAGTGCGACGTACTGCTCACCGAGAAGGCCGGAAGTCAGGATGGATGCCGACGTGTCCTTGGGGAACTGGTAGGCATTGCTGATCCGCATGGTTACCCTGGCGGTGAACTTCTGGCCATCCAGCGTGATGCCCTCCACGCGCCCCACCACCACTCCCGCGCTCTTGACCGGCGCCCGCGGCTTGAGGCCGCCGATATTGTCGAAGTGGGCATATACGCCGTACCCGTCGGATGCCGAGACGCTGGTGGCATTGCCGACTTTGAGGGCGAGCGTGAGTATCGCAACCACTCCAGCGGTAACGAACACTCCGACCCACAGATCCACTGTCGTGCGTTTCATGGTCAAACCCCGGTGAACATGAAGGAGGTGAGAACGAAGTCCAGCGCCAGGATCACCAGGGCCGAAGTCACCACGGTGCGGGTCACGGCATAGGACACGCCCTCCGCGGTGGGCGGCGCATCGTAGCCTTCGAACAGCGCGATAAGCGTGACGGCCACTCCGAACACCGCACTCTTGATCACACCGTTGAGAATGTCCTCGCGCAGATCCACGTTGGCTTGCATCTGCGACCAGAACGCCCCGGAGTCGACGCCGATGACGACCACGCCGATCAGATAGCCGCCGAATATACCCATCGCGCTAAAGATCGCGGCCAGCAGCGGCATGGAGAAGACTCCGCCCCAGAAAATCGGCGAGAGCACGCGCGCGAACGGGTCCACCGCCATCATTTCCATGGCCGACAACTGCTCGGTCGCTTTCATGATGCCGATCTTGGCGGTGATGGCCGATCCGGCACGGCTGGCGAACAGCAGGGCCGACACCACCGGTCCCAGCTCCCGCACCAGCGCCAGTGCCACCAGTGTCCCGAGCGCCTCGGCCGAGCCGTACCGCTTCAGCGTCTCATAGCCCTGCAGTCCCAGCACCAGCCCGACGAACAGCCCGGACACGATGATGATGATGAGAGAAAGCGTCCCGCTGAAGTAGATCTCGTTCAGCGTCAGTTGAAAGCGGCGGACGCTCTCGCCCGAGCGGATCAGCACGTACCAGGAAAAGCGGGTGGCGGCGCCCAGCTTCCAGACCCCGTCGACGAACATGTGGCCGATGTGGCGCACGCCCCGGTCGAGCGCCCCGCTCATGGGTGCCGCTCCAGCCCCAGGTCGCGGTCATATGGGGGAGCCGGGTAGTGAAACGGTACCGGACCGTCGGTCTCGCCATGCACGAATTGATGCACGAACGGCTCCATCGAGCCACGCAGGGAATCGGGCGTGCCCTCCGCCACGATGACGCCCGCCGATACGAAGTAGATGTAATCCACGATCTTGAACGACTCCTGCACGTCGTGGGTGACGATGATGGAAGTCGCCCCCAGCGCGTCGTTGAGCTTGCGGATCAAATTGGCGATCACACCGGTGGAGATCGGATCGAGGCCGGTGAAGGGCTCGTCGTACATGATGAGCATCGGGTCGAGCGCGATGGCGCGGGCCAAAGCCACGCGCCGTGCCATGCCGCCCGACAGCGCTTCGGGCTTGAGCTCTGCGGCACCGCGCAGGCCCACCGCGTTCAACTTCATCAGCACCAGGTCGCGGATCAGAAACTCCGGCAGACGCGTGTGCTCACGCAGCGGAAAGGCCACGTTCTCGAACACCGAGTAGTCGGTGAACAGGGCGCCGAACTGGAACAGCATGCCCATACGCCGGCGCAGCCGATACAGCTCGCCGTACGCGAGCTGGTGGATCGGTTGGCCCGCAACGGTTACGCGGCCGCGGCCGGGCTTCACCTGCCCGCCGATCAGCCGCAATATCGTAGTCTTGCCCGATCCGCTCAGGCCCATGATGGCGACCACCCTGCCGCGCGGGATCGTCATGTCGATCCCGGCCAGTACCGGGCGCGAGTCATAGCGGAACTCGACGTCGCGAAGCTCTACGAGGTTGTCTGCGCTCACTGAAGGGGAGTGGCCGGGAAAACGCGCCGGATTGTACCGCGGTTTGGCGCGGACGGTCGGTCCAAAGCCGGCTGGCTTGCATCTTGCTGGAATTTGCCGCACTGTGGCCGCACAATCGGTCATGCACGCTTCGGTAGTCGGCCGTGCCGGCGAGAATACGAGCCGGCGGAGCCGCGTCGAGAACGTTGATGAGCACACCTGACCCTACGCTGGCCTTGCGCTTCGGTACCGTGAACAAGCGTTACGGTGCTACCGCCGCGCTCAAGGACTTCTCGCTCGATGTGGCTGCCGGCCAGACCTTCGGGCTGGTGGGAATGAATGGCGCCGGCAAGACCACTCTGATCAAGTGCCTGCTCGACTTCACGGAGCCGGACAGCGGCGCGATCGAGATCTTCGGCATATCCCACAGGATCACACGCTCGCGCAGCCGCCTCGCATTCCTGCCGGAGCGGTTCAATCCGCCCTACTATCTCACGGGCAAGGACTTCCTGCGCTACATGCTCGAGCTGCAGGAAGCGGCCTATCGTCAGGAGGACGCGGAGCGCACTCTGCTCGCGCTCGACCTCGACCTCTCGGCGCTGGCGAAGCCGGTGCGGGCGTTTTCCAAAGGCATGACGCAGAAGCTGGGCCTCGCGGCTTGCCTGCTCAGTCGCAAAGACCTCTACGTTTTGGATGAGCCCACCAGCGGCCTGGATCCGAAGGCGCGGGCCTTGCTGAAGGTGCAGTTGCGCGCTGTGCGCGACGCAGGCCATACGATCTTCCTCACCTCACATGCGCTGGCGGATGTGGATGAATTGTGCGACCGGATGGCGGTGATCCACCGCGGCGAGCTGCGGTTTTCGGGAACCCCCGGCGAGTTGCGCGCGCGTCACGAGGCCGATAGCCTCGAGCAGGCCTTTCTCGCTTGCATAGAGGACGGCGCGAGGACGGCGGCGCAGGCCGCCTAGGAGCGCGCCCGGCGATCTGGCAGAATGAGCGGCTCCTCCGGAGTGGGCCGCGAGACAGGACGTGGACACTGCCGCACCGAAAAAACCCGATCTGCTCATCGTCGACGACGACCCGCTGATCACAGACACTCTCGACTTCGTGCTCGGCCGGGACTTCAACGTCTACGTGGCCGAGTCGCGGGCGCAGGTGAAGAGCTTGCTGCGTCAACTGGAATCCCCGCCAGAGCTTGCGCTGGTGGACCTGGGATTGCCGCCCACCCCCCATCGCCCCGACGAGGGCTTCCGGCTGATCAACGAGTTGCTGGCGCTGTCGCCCGACATCAAGATCCTGGTACTGTCGGGTCAGAACGACGAAAACAACGCGCGCCATGCGCGGGCGCTGGGCGCGATCGAATTCGTAGCCAAGCCGTGCGAGCCGCAACGGCTCAAGGAGCTGCTGCACAAGGCCCTCACCATCACCGCCGCCGAGAGGGTGGCGGAGGGCAGCGATCCCGGCATCGTCGGGTTCGGCCCGGCCATCGCCAAACTCAAGCAGCAGATCCGGCAATATGCGGACGCGCCCTTCCCGGTGCTGATCGAAGGCGAGTCCGGGAGCGGCAAGGAACTGGTCGCCGCCTCCCTGCACAGGCAAAGCCCACGCGCGGCAAAGCCCTACCTGGCGCTCAACTGCGCGGCAATCTCGCCCAACTTGGTGGAAGCCACCTTGTTCGGCCACGCCAAAGGCGCTTTTACCGGGGCCGCCACCGCGCGCGCCGGCTATTTCGAGGACGCCCGGGACGGCAGCCTGTTTCTGGACGAGATCGGCGAACTGCCGCTCGAGCTGCAGTCGAAGTTGCTGCGCGTGCTGGAGAACGGCGAATACCAGCGGGTGGGCGAAACCCAGAGCCGGCAGAGCCAGGCACGCGTCATTACCGCCACCAACCGGGACCTGCGCCAGGAAGTCAGGGGCGGGCGGTTCCGCGCCGATCTCTATCACCGGCTGAGCGTGTTTACAGTGACCGTGCCGCCGCTGCGCGAATTGGGTGAGGACAAGCGCAAACTGCTCGGTCACTTTTCCGAGTTCTACGCCGCACAGACTGGTGCAGCGCCGTTCAGCCTGGATTCCCGCGCCGAGCAGCTCTGGATGGACTACCCTTTCCCCGGTAACGTGCGCGAGCTGCGCAATATCGTCATCCGGCTCACCACCAAGTACGCGGGTGAGAGCGTGAACAGCGAGCAGTTGGTAGCCGAACTGGACCCCGAGCAGGGACAAGCGACGCCGGCTGATCCGCTGCTGCCCGGCGTCGATCACCGCAGCGCGGTGGAGGCGGCCAAACGCCAGCTTCAGACGCAGAGGAATTTCAGCCTGGACGAAACCCTGCAGCGGCTCGAGCGCAGTTACGTCGAGGCGGCGTTGGCCCTGACCAACGGGAATTTGAGCCAGGCCGCCAAGCTGCTCGGCGTGCACCGGACAACGCTATACAGCCGGATGCAGAACTACGGCGGGGCAGCCGTGGCCGAACGCAACCCGGCCGATCACTGAGAAGGACCGATGTATTACGCATTCTTCGGGCTGACGCAGCCGCCGTTCAAGATCACGCCCGACACCGATTTCTTTTTCGAAGGCGGCAATCGCGGCGCCGTTCTCGAGGCCTTGATCTATGCCATCACCCAGGGCGAGGGAATCATCAAGGTCACGGGCGAGGTAGGCAGCGGCAAGACCATGCTGTGCCGAGTCCTGCAAGCGCGCCTGCCCAAGTCCGTCGAGACGGTGTACCTGGCCAATCCCAGCGTCTCGGCGGAAGAAATCCTGCACGCGATCGCTTTCGAGCTGCAGCTGCCGATCGCCCGGGATGCCAGGCGTCTGGTGGTCATGCACGCACTGAACGAGTACCTGCTCGCACGCCACGCCGAAGGCCGGCAGGTGGTGACTTTCGTCGAAGAGTCGCAGGGCATGCCGCTCGCAACTCTGGAGGAGATCCGGCTGCTGTCCAATCTCGAGACCAAGCAGCACAAGCTGCTGCAGATCGTCTTGTTCGGACAGCCGGAGCTGGACGAGAACCTGCGCAAGCCCGAGATCCGCCAACTGCGGGAGCGCATCACCCACAGCTTCTCGCTCGGACCGCTGAACGCCGATGAAGTCCGCTCGTACATCGCGTTCCGCATGCGGGCCGGCGGCTACCATGGACCGGATCTGTTCAGTCCCGGTGTGGTCCGCTACATGACTAAGGCGACCGGCGGGCTGACCCGGCGCATCAACATCGTGGCTGACAAGGCCTTGCTGGCCGCGTTTGCCGAAAACACCCACAACATCAGCGCAAAGCACGTGCGGGCGGCGATAAAGGACAGCGAATTCAGCAACGGAGCGCGCAAACGCGGCTGGCTTGCACCCACCGCCGCATTCCTGCTCGGCGCGCTGGCCGTGACCGGGCTCTATCTTGCCTACCATCATCTGGCTGCGGATGCCGTTGCGCGGCCGCGCGCGAGTACGCCTACACCGGTAAATCCTGTGGCCGCGACAGCGCAAGGGGTTAGATCTGCCGCTGTCGACCCAACCCCGCAAGTGGAGTCCGTGACGCCCGCGCCTGCCCACGCCCCGCCACCCCATCCTGCGCAGCCGCGCGCTGCAGACGTCAGCCTGGCTGCGCCCACGATCGACGGCATGCCCGCCTCCGCCGTCGCGACCCCGGTTCAGCCGAATGCTGCGGAGCCTGCCGGGGAGCCAGACCGATTCAAATTGAGCGCCAGCCTGTCGCCCCACAGTGATTTGTTGGAACAGCGCTTGCTTGCGACCGAGCGCTGGCTGGATGAGGCGCAGGGGACCACCTTCAGCATTCAATTACTGGGTTCAAACGACCCGGCGCTGTTGAGGAACTATTTCGAAACCCTGGCCAAATATATTGAAATAGAAAAGGTTTTTGTGTACCGTACCCGTGCGAACCAGCAGCCGTCCCTGACCGTTCTGTTCGGTGCCTTCGACCGACGGGCAGACGCCATGAAATCGCTCGAGGCGCTGCCCGACGAACTGAAGGCAAACCGGCCCTATATCCGGACAGTACAGGGTATTCGTTCCGAGATTGGCCTGAGGAAACCGTCCTGAGCGGACCCCTCAGGCAGCGGCCGGTCTGGGGGCGCGCAGCGGTGCTTCCGCCCGGGCTATTTCAACACAAAAACTCCAGGGACTGAGGGAACATGCACAATCCCGGCTTTGGCCACCCCGGAGGCACGGTGGAGGCTCGACTGACCGCCGACTCTAGGGGGACGCGCGACCAACCGCAATGGCGCCGCGCCATTGGCGGCGTTATTGCGCTCGCCCTTGTGCTCCTGCTGGGCGCCTGCGCCTATAAGGCGACCATCCCACCTTCCGAGGGCCATATCACCCGCGAATCGGTCGCGCCTGACGAGGAAAAGGACAAGATCCTCCCGCCGCTCACCACCAGCACGTACGTGCCCCCTCCGAGACCGCGCGCAAAGGCCCCGACGTACAGCGTCGTAGTCAACGAAGTGCCGGTGAAAGAATTGTTGCTCGTACTGGCCAGAGACACCAAGGAGAACATCGACATTCACCCTGGGCTGCAAGGGTTGGTGAGCCTGAATGCCATCGACGAGACGTTGCCGGCGATCCTCGACCGCATCTCACGGCAGGTCAACATGCGCTACCGCGTCGAAGGCAGGACGATCATGGTCGGCCCGGATACGCCCTACTTCAAGACGTACAAGGTCGACTACGTCAACATGACGCGGGACACGACTTCTACTATCGCGGTGAGCGGCCAGATATCCGGTGGTGGTGGCGCCGTTCAAGCCCCAAGCGGCGGTGCTTCGAATACTTCGGTCACCAGCGTCTCGAAGAACAACTTCTGGGAGGTGCTGCAACAGAACGTCCAGAGCATCCTGACCTCCACCAGAGCCCTGGCTCAGAGCGCAGAAGACAAGCAGGCGCAGGCTGAAGCAAGACGTAGCGCGCGCGAAGAGCGGCTGGCACAGGCAGAAGCAGTTGCCCGCGCCGGGCAGAACGCTTCCAACTTGTTCCAGACGGTGTTCGGGTCATCGCCATCGGGCGCGGCTACGGACCTCAAACAGGACATCGTGGTCAACCAGATTGCCGGCACGGTTTCGGTGATGGGGACGGAGCGGCAGCACCAACTCGTGCAGCAGTACCTGGATGCAATCGGTTCGTCGTCCCAGCGGCAAGTGCTGATCGAAGCCACGATCGCCGAGGTCACGCTGTCCAAGACGTACCAGGCGGGCGTGGACTGGAGCCGGCTATCCTTTAGCGGCGGCGGCTTCAATTTCACCCAGCAGCTGCTGGGTGTGGTGGGCCCGGCAGGTGGTCCCCCGCCAGCGGGGCTGAAGATCGGCTACAGCAACAACACCTCCAACACCGGGAACCTCTCCGCCAGCGTCAAGATGCTCGAACAGTTCGGCAACACGCGCGTGCTGTCCAGCCCGAAGCTGATGGCCATGAACAACCAGACCGCGCTGCTGAAAGTGGTGGATAACGTCGTCTATTTCCAAATCCAGTCGTCCGTGAGCCAGGGCACGACGACTGCGGGCAACTTGCAGTCGGTTACCACCACCGCGCAGACTGTCGCGGTCGGCTTCATCATGAGCATGACTCCTCAGATCAATGACAACGGCGTAGTCACGCTGACGGTGCGCCCCACGGTCACTCGAGTCCAGAAGTTCGTCGCCGATCCGAACCCCGCACTGACCGTGGGTCCCACCGGTACCCCTTTGCCCACGCCGTTGAGCAATCTTGTGCCGCAGATCCAGGTTAGGGAGATGGAGTCGGTGTTGCAGCTGGTAAGCGGCCAGACCGCCATGCTCGGTGGCCTGATGCAGGACGACGTACAGCGCAACACCGATCAGATCCCTGGGATAGGCAGTATCCCGCGCGTGGGCGAGGCATTCCAATTTCGCAACGACAACGTACAAAAGACCGAGCTGGTCATCTTTATCCGGCCCGTGTTGGTGACCAACCCTTCGCTCGACAGCGAAGAGCTCAGGCACCTGCGCAAGTTCCTTCCAGAAGTGGATAAGACCGGGCTGAATCCATGAGCCTGCTGCTCCAAGCCCTGCAGAAGGCCGCCAAGAACCGCGAGTCGACTGCGCCGGCGCCGCCGCCCGAAGCGCCCAGCCCGCCTCCGCTGCCGGAGCCGGTCGAAGCAATACTGCCGTCTTCCCTCGGGCTCGAACCGACGGCCGCGGAAAGGCCGAGCGAGCCGGAGCTCTCGCTCAAGGAAGAGGACCTGTTCGAGCACGAGGAGTTGACCCCCTCGCCAGCGATGGAACGGGCGTCGGACCGCTTCGAGCCTTTCGCGGCGCCCGCGCCGTCTTCCGCGCAGGCGGCGAGCCTGCTGCGAGCGAGCGAGACACAGACCGCCGGCTGGGTCGACTGGGTTCGAGACCATCCGGTGCATACATTCGCCGCTGCGGCCGGGGTATTCGCGGTGTTTTACGTCACCTACCTCTGCTTGCAGCT
>JBGPMS010000024.1:0-27491 GCA_041487115.1 Gammaproteobacteria bacterium | reverse complement strand
CTTGGGGATCTCCCAATCGCCGAGCATGGGCACCAGGCTCATGTGAGATCGACTCCGCGCAGCCAGGCCTGCTCGAGCAGCGAGCGGTTCAGACGATCGGCCAGTTCCTCCTCGGTGGAGGCGCTGCTGGCCGGTGCGGCGAGTTCGCCGACGCTATCGTTCGCGGCGCTGCTGTGCGCGTTGCCGCCGGACGCATCTCGCGGCTGATGTTCTCGCCCCGGCAGCAGAAGAGACGGCGCGCGCGGAGCGGGCGTCGTCCCCCGTACGCCCTGTTCGCTTCCCGCGAGCGGCCGCGCTTCGTGGCCGCTCCACAGTGCGGTGACATACTGGGCCAGCAATGCGAGCGGTGTTCTGCGCATGGGATCGGGCGCGGAAGCGGTCGCGGAATCGGTGACTATCGAGGTATTCGTCGTCGCGGCCGGCTGTGCAGGCGTGTTTGCAGTGGTCCCCGCCGGCGCCGCTGCTACACGCTGCGGCGGTACGCTGGAGGCTGCATCGGCGAGAGTCCGTTGCAGCGGCGACGCCGTCGCGGGGACCGCAGGTGAGCGCGGGCCCCGAACGCCGCTCGCAGGTTCGAGCGCATCTACCAGCTGTGCGATTCCGCGCAACGCGCTCCACGCCCCCGCGTTTGCTGGCGGTGGCCCTTGCGCGGCGAGTTGTGCATCCGAGTGTGGTGCCACCGGGGCCGGTGCGGGCATCGCGGCTTCCGATTGCGCGGCACGCGCGTTCGTCAGCGGGGCAGAGTGTGTGCCCGACGCCGCAGTCTTCACCAGCGAGATCTGCTGCCGGCGCCGTGCGTTGCGCGTCAGCTCCGGCGTCCAGGGCTGCGTCGACGCGGTCTGCGCGGTATCGGCCTGTTGTTCGCGCTCCAGATCGACCGACCACCCCGCGGTGCCGGCGAAAGGATGGAAGGCGACGCAGCCGGGCAGCTCGCTCAATGCGCACATGCGCTGCCCCAGCGTGGTGTCGTCGCCCGCGCGCCGCACCAGGTTGCCGGCCGCGCGGAGCGCCCGCACCGCACCGCGCATGGGCGCCGCGAGATTGCGCCAGGCCGCGTCAGCCATGGGCCACCCGTTGTTCCTGCAGCATCTGCAGATGGAGCAGAATCTGTCCCAGCGTCAGCTCGCCCACCTGCTCGGGTGTCCAGCCGAACTCGCGCGCCAGCAGGAACGCGGCGCGGATCAGCGGGTCTTCGGCGGCGCTGCGCATGCTGCCCGCGTCGGCACCGATGCCGCTGATGCGGTTGACTTCCGCCAGCAGGAACTGCAGCAGCCCCACCGGCAGCGCGTTGACCTGGGGCAAGCCGAGTTTGGGTTCCACCAGCGCGGTCTGTACCATCAGCGCACCGGCCAGCGCGTCGTTGTCCTTCGCCGCACGCGCGATAAGTTGCAGATCGCGCACGGCCAGCGGACGCATGCGCACCGCGCCCGCCGGTGCGGCGCCCGACAACAGATGCGGCGGCACTTCGATGTCGAAGGTGAGGCTCGCGCCTGCAAGAAGCTCGTCAGCAGTCAGCATGGTCTTGCCCTGGGTTCACGGCTGTTGGGCCGTTTGGGTAAAGCCGCCGCCTGGGCCACGGATCGACGCGGCCGGCGCAGGAAGCAGCGACTCGAGTCAGCGCGCGCCAGCGGCGCGCGGCGCTCAAGCTCCTTCGTCCTGCACGGTCAGGAACAAAGCCTGGAACGTGGCCGACTCCACGATGAAATCGTCCTCCGGCACGCTGTAGCTCCAGTGGTCCAGCTTCACGCCGTGCAGCGTGATGGTGGACTTCACGCCCGGCACCGCGGCGTTCTCCGCCAGCAGCGTGATGTTGAAGCTGGGCTGGGCCCAGGAGTTCGCCGGCCGTGCGTCGGCCGCCTCGCCCAGCAGCAGGCGCAGCATCGCGCCGTTCAGATAGGCGCGATTGATCGTTCCCCGCACCGCGACGTTGCCCGCGCGCAGCTCGGTGGCGTAGCGCTGGCCCAGCTCGTGGAACGCCTTGATATCGGAGGAGACTTCGATCGAGACCCCGGTGGCGCGGCCGACGGTGGCGATGCCGTTGCCGCTGATGATGCCCTCGGCGACCTCGGCCTCTTTGCCGTCGGAGGAGACAGTAGACAGAGAGATGGAGCCGTCGGCCCCGGTGAACACGCTGGTGTTTGGCATGGCAATGACCCCGAACGGTGGATTACGACAGCGCCAAGGTGACGCGGATGTAGTCGATGCTGAAGGTGGGCTGCATGGCCACGTTCACCACGCAGCGGCCGGCGATCTCGTCCTGCCTGCTGGCCTTCACCTCCACGGTGTAATGCGTCAACTGCTCGTCCACCAGCATGCTGGTGAGAAAGCCGTCCAGCGCGCCTTGCAGCGCTTTGCGCACGCGCTCGTTGTTGAGCTTGCCGATGAACGGGTTGGCCACCTGGCGGATGCCGGTCTTGGCGTAGTCCACGATGCGGCGCGTGGTGATCTGCGCGAAGGCCGCGCCCTCGGTCGTGATGCCGCGCACCACGCGGATGCCCTGACGGCTTTCCAGCGGCAGCACGTTGGCCTGCAGCAGCGACTTCAGCTCGCCGTAGCCGAACTTGGTGCCGATCTGGGTGATGCCGGGCATCACCTTGTTGGTCGGGCTCGACTGCGGCGCCAGCGATGCGATCAGCCCCGCCACCGCGGCGGCGGTGTAGTTGCCGGGCAGCAGCACGTCTTTGTTAGCGGCGGCATCGTAGGCGTACACGCCGGGCGTGCACAGCACCACACGCTTGTCCGCCTGCACCTGCGCATCGATGAGCGCGACCGTGGCGGCGTCGGAGCCGATCACGGCGATAACGTCGCGCGCATTGTTCTCGGCGGTGTTGACTGCTGCCTTCAACACCGTGGTCGCCACGGCGGTGCTGAGCTCGGGGGCGATCAGCACGTTGATCTCGTCCTTGAGCAGCTCGTCCACGGCGGCGGCGAAGTCCGCCTGCACCGCGCCGGCCGCGAGGCCGCGCGCATACACCGTGCTCGCGCCGTTGTGGAACGCCAGCTCCAGGCTGCGCATCAGATTGAGCGTGCCTGCGGCCAGCCCGTCCGAGGGCGCGTAGATCTTGTGCGCGTCCTCCAGGCTGGACAGGATCTGGGTCGTGCCCAGCACGTTGTCGCCGGCTGGCACGTTGGCCGCGGTTCCGACGATGCCCACGTTGCCGAACGCCACCCCCTTGGGCGCGATCAGGGCTTCGGCCTGCACGCGGATGAACGTGCCCGGGACTATCTGCTCTGCAAAGCTGTCTTCCATTTCCTGTCCTCCTTCTGGAACCTGGGAATCAAACCAGCTCGATCAGGCGCGCGCGATGAAAGCGTGCCTGGCCGTTGCCGTGGGTGAGAAAGCCGATCTCGCCGGCCGTTACCGGCACATCGGAGGCGACCTGCAGGGTGCGCACGCCGTCGAGCTCCGCGATCAAGGTCTGGTCGTAGACGATCAAAATCAGGACGTGGCGGCTGCCCGTTGCGAACCCGACATCGGTTGCCGGCGTCCCGACGATCCTGTAGACGCCGGCGTCCTTGCGTCCGAACAAGTGATAGGGGTTGCGCTGGGAGGCGAGGAAGTACCAGAAGCTCTCGCCATCCTCGCGCGCGAACACCGCGCCAACGCCGTCCGTGCTGTCGGATTCGAAGTCGACGGCGGCGATGAAGCGGCTCAACTCGAAGCCCTGTCCGCCCGGACGCCACAGCAATTGCGCGCCCGCCTTCTTCGGCTGGGACAGGTCGAGCGGACCCCCGACCACCGCGGCGTTCTGCTCGATGCGCTGCTGCCCCGCGTTGAACACCCACTTCGAGGCGGGCGAGCCGGCATCGACGTCCGGGTCGTCCGCCACCTGAAAATCCGCCAGCGGCTGCGCCGCACCGACCAGCGAGCGTGCGGCAACATCGAAGCGATAGCGCATGCCGTAGGGCGTCAGATTCACGTCCAGGCTCAGGTCGAGCAGGTCGATCACGCCTTCGCTGGTGGTTGGGAGGTGGCGATACTCGAAGTCCAGATTGAGGCGGGCGCTGCGCGCTGCCAGGTTCTCGGGATCGAGCGCGATGTGATAGAACCCTTCGCGACGAAGCTCGCCCTGCTCCTGCGTCAGGAGGCTGCGGACCATCTGATTGAGATAGCCGGAGGCGTCGCTGTCGCTGCCTCCGGTGACGCCGAGCTCGACCGTGGCGCGCACGCGTCGCCCGAGAATGGAACCGCGGGGGTCTGGGTGTGCTCCGATGTAGCCGCCGAGTCCGGCCGCGCGGATCTCGCCGGGGACGACGCGCACCGCGCGCGTGAGCCCGGCTGGCACGGCGCCGGGCAGCAGTCCCGTGACCGCATCGTCCAACGCGGTCAGTGCGAGATCCGACAGAGCATCCATGCATTCCCCTGGTTCGACCGTCGCTGCGTCGGCCGCCGGCGGCACATCGCCTGTCCGGCACCGACCCCCTTGCGTGCTGCTTTCGGCGAGCTCCGCGACGGCGGAATGCCGGCGTCGAACCCGCCGGCCTATCCCGTGTCGACGCAACGCGGTCCGCGGACAGCAAGCACGTCACCACTGATGCTGTAGAGCAGCATCACCTCGCCTCTCGCTGACAGGTCTTGCGGTTCGTGCGCCGCATCGGCCCTTCCGGCGAGAGATCGAGTAGCTGCAATGTGCCGTGCTCGAGCGCTCATTGCACTATGACTTCCGGCATATGCCAGCCGGCATAGGCGCGAACGACGACTGCGATGCTTGGCCCGGAGCACGTCAACGGCTACACTGTGGGTGGCATCCGGTCCCAGGAGAATTGCGCGACCAGCGCCGCAGAGGCCGGGTGCTTGCAAACGCTTCGAACCGTCCGATCAGGTTCACTGGCAACGCGCGATCGTGATTGAAGATCGCGCGTGCGGACCGACGCACTGGCTCGGGGTTTTCTCATAGGGAGGAAGTCCGATGGCGTTGTCGCGCCCTGCTGGGCAGTGGCCGCTGATTTTGTGCGGCCCCATGCTGCGCAAGGTCGTGCCCGGGGCCGTGCACGTGTTCCTGGCGGTGAAGAGCGGCGCCAGCGTCCGTCTCAAAGTTCGGCAACTCCGCTCCTCGAGCTGGAACGGGACCGGCGAGCTGCAGGACACCATCGCGCTCGGCAAGAACCTGCACGTACTCGTCGTGCAGTGCCAGGCGGCGACGCCGCTTGAGCCCGGTCACATCTACGAATACGACCTGGAGGTGCGTCCCAAGGACTCGTCCCAGGTCTACACCCTCGGCAGCCTGGGGTTGCTCGACGGCGCTTATTCGCTCGGCTACGCGAAAGACTGGCTGCCGAGCTTCTCGCTGCCCGCCGGAGTGGGCGAGCTGAAACTGGCGCATGCGTCCTGCCGCCTGCCGCACGGCGACGGCTGGGACATGCTGGCGCTGCTCGACGGCGTGATCTACGACAAGCTCGCCGATCCGGGTGAGCGTCCGCACCACCTCTTCTTGACCGGCGACCAGATCTACGCCGACGATGTCGCGCCTTGCCTGCTCGCGATGCTGAGCGAGACGGGGCGGCAACTGCTCGGCTGGGAGCCGCAGGAGCTCCTCCCCTATGCCGAGGGCACGAGCTTCGTGTCGCTCGACACGCAACCCGCGGCACCGCACCGCGCCTGCCCGCCGCTGGGTCATGCGCGCGCCCGCTTCATCGAGCTCAAACGCAAGTACCGCCCTACCACCACTGCCTCCCGCGCCGCCTGCAGCGACTTCATCACGCGCGCGGAGCTGATCGGCGGACAGAGCAATCTGACCAGCGACGCCGCCGACTGCCATCTGCTGTTCCTGGCCGAGTACTACGCGATGTATCTGTTCGCCTGGTCCGATGCGCTGTGGCCGCGGGAGGGCGACGCGCTGTCGGCGGCCACGGCGCAGGAGGCCGTGCCCGCGCCGGCGGCGCCGCTGGCGCTGGGGGATGAAATGTTCGGCTACTTGCAGGCGCTCGACGAGTTCCGCAGCGCGGCCAGCGCCTCCCGCGATCTGCTGCTGCGTTACGCCGAGACCGTCCCGCGCGTGCGGCGCGTGCTGGCCAACGTGCCCACCGCGATGATGCTCGACGACCACGAGGTCACCGACGACTGGTTCCTGAACGGCGAGTGGTACCAGGACAACCTGAGCAACCCGCTCAGCCGCCGGCTCATCCGCAATGCCTTGCTGGCGTATGCCGCGTTCCAGGACTGGGGCAACCAGCCCGAGGACTACGTTCCCGGCAAGAAAGGCTGGGACGTGCTCAACGCGATCCGCTCGAATGCGGCCGGCGTCCCGCCGATTGCGCAGGTGCCGGATCTTGCCGACACGCTGCTGGGCCTCCCGCCAGCCGGAAACCTCGATCAGCCGGTGAACGCCGCCGACCGCAAGCGCTGGGACCACGTGCTGAGCGGTCCGGGGTACCAGGCGCTCTTTCTCGACGAGCGAACCTGGCGCCAGTTCCGCAGCGATGCGGTGCTGAAGGAGAAGGGCGCGCCCGAGCTGGTGAGCACGGCGGCGCTGTTGAGGCAGCTCGATCCGGGACGGCTGCCCAGTGGGCCGTTGACGATACTCGTCGCCGGCACGCCCGTGTTCGGGGCAGAGATCATCGAGCTGGTGCAGGACTTGGAAGCCCGCCGCAGGAAGCGGCCGGAGGCGGCCGACTTCGAGGCCTGGGCGGCCAACGATGCCGGCCTCGCCAATCTGCTGCGCACGCTGCTGCGGTTCGACCGCCTGGTGGTGCTGTCGGGCGACGTGCACTACGGCTTCGTCAACCGCGTGAGCTTCTTGCACCCGCCGTCCGGCAAGCGAGTGCGGCTGGCCCAGCTCTGCGCGAGCGCGCTGAAGAACCACAGCGAGGCGCCGTCCGCTGCGGAGTTTGGCGTGAGAGAGCGCTACCTGACGAAGTGGAGGGGCACAGTGGCAACCGGCGGCCCGCAGTGGAGGGTCGGGCTGCTGAATCAGCTGATCGACCACTACACCCGGCAAATCGACCAGGCACGCGCCAGCGGTGCGCCGCAGGATGAGATGGGCGAGCTGCTGCGCACGCGCTTCGAGTTGCGGCAGGCGTTGCAACTCGGGCGCGCCCCGGTGCTCCCGGATCTGCCGGGCGCGGCGCACGAGCAAGCGCGCGCGCTCATGCGGTCGTTCCAACTGGGCGGAGCCGACGGCTGGACCTACCGGGTCGACGGCGTGCAGCCGCAGTACCAGCGCTATCACCTGGACGGGGCACGCCTCGTCGTCGGCGGGCTCGAGTCGAGCACCGATCTCGCCCGCTACTGCGTCGGGCACGACAACCTCGGCTGGGTGAGCTTCCTCTTGGGCGCGGATGGCTCGCCGGTCTCGGTCACCCAGATGCTGTACTTCGATTTCCGCCAAGACGCGCACCGGCTGAGCGGCTCCGTGCCCGACCGCATCGACGTGCTCGCCGCCAGCGTGTCGCTCACGACTCCCACCGACGCGGAGTTATAGCGATGGACCAGCCGCTGCGCTATCTGTTGACCAAGGCCGGTTCGGAGCTGGCCGATCTGTTCGAGCCCGTTGCGCAGGCGGGCAGCTCGCCCGCGCTGATGTATGCGGTGCTCGCCCGGCTAGGCTGGGACCTCGACAAGATCATCGGGTCCGATCTCGCGGCCTTCACCGAGGCGATCGGCCACATCCAGGATGCCTGCGACGCGGTGGTCGAGCTCACGCGCGGGGCGAGCGCGCCCGAGCCGATCCTCACCGCTGCCGCGCAGGCCATGGCCCAGGCGGTGAACGCGGTAAAGGACGTCGATCTGGCGCGCACCTTCTCCTCGGCTTCGACCGTCCACCCGGACACAGCGCAGGCGCTGGTCGAAGACGTCTTCGAGTGGCTGCTGCTGGCGGCGCTCGACGAGCGCTGGCCAGCCTTCTATCAGATCGCTTTGATGTTGCGGGTCATCGCAGATGAAAAGGTCACCACGCTGTACGCGGAGGGAGGCCATCAGCCAGCGCGTGCCGGTGACCCGATGCTTCGCTACCCCGTTCTGCGCCCGGCGTGGCAGCTCGCGCAGCTGCAATCCTTCGTCGCGGCGCCGCTCGCACTGCTGGAGCGCGTGCTGTCCGAGTTGCAGGCCCAGGGTGCGATGCCCACCGATCCCGAGGGTTTCCTGCGCGCGCTGGGCGAGGTGCTGGCGCAAGAGCTTCAGCGCCTTGTGCGGGAGGCGGTGAAGGATGCGCAAGCTGCGTTCTATCTCCAGGTCGATCCGCTGGGCGTCGAGTTCCGTCCGCCGTTTCTGCAGCTCGCCGATGCCGGCCCCATCACGCTTCCCGTGCCGCTGCCCGCGGGTATCCTGGATCGTGTGGAGCTCTCCACCGTCAACAACGGCAACGTTCGCGTGGAGTGGAAGGGCCTGTTGCGGGTGAGCGATACGGGCGATACCACGCTGCTGGAGGTGCAGGGCTTTGCGCTCAAGCTGGCGGGAGGCGGCGACACCAACGCGCTGATCCTGCGCACCGAAGACGGCGTGCTGGCGATGGAGCTGCGTGGCCGCGCCGCGCTGCAAGTTCCCCTCGAGCTGCTGGCCGGCATCGACAGCGGCCAGGTCCGTGCCGAAGGCGGAGCGGTCCTGACCTACCGGCTCGACGCAACCCCGCACCTCGAGCTGCAGAGCTTCGTGCTGTCGGCGCAAGGCGTGCGCCTGGGCGGCCCCGACGGATTGCTGATCGAGCAAGCGCGGCTCGAGATCGGCGAGCTGGAGTTTCCTCTGCCGCCGCTCAGCGCCGCCAAGCCGTTGCCGTTCGACCTGACGGTGTCGGGCAAGCTGGTGTTCCCCGGGCAAGACGCGAAGATCGAGGTCGAGGCTAGCTACCAGGACGGCAACTGGCACCTCACCAGCAGCGGCAGCGTGAGCTTCGACAACGGCGTGGAGCTGCTGCCGGTTCAGGGCAAACCGGTGCTGGAGCTGGAGGCGCAACCGGTTGCCGGCCAGTATCGCTTCGCGGCCGCTGGCGCGATGAAATTCCCGCAATCGGGCGGGGCGGGTGACGGGCAGCTGTCGCTGAGCGGCGCGCTTGCATTGCAGATCGTAAACCGCCTGCCGCAGGTCGCGAGCTTCGACATGTCCGCGCGCGTGGAGAACTGGCAGCTCTCCTCCGATGTGAAGCTGCGCACGCTCGCCGTCTCGCTCGGATACAGCACCAACCGCTTCACCGCCAAGCTGGCGGCCGACATTCCCTTCAGCGATGGCTTCGAGGTCGAATTGCTCGATGCGATCCCGGCCGATCTCGCAGCGGGGGCGACGCTCGATGCGGGACTCGTGATCGAGCGCAGTGGCAATCGGCTGGACTTCCACGTCACGGGCGGCGTGCGCCTGCACATCCCGATCAGTCTCCTGAGCGGCGGCGACGACGACAAGCCGGTGATCGCCGAGGCCGCCGGCGTGTTCGCTTTCAGCACCGACCTCGACGTGCTGCCGTCGCTCTCCAACGTCTCGTTTGCGCTGCGGGCGGCTCGCCTGCATCTGGGCGGCGCCGGCGGGCTGATCGTGGAGGACGCGGCGCTCGTCGCGACAGCCTGCGACCGCCTGCTCGCGCCGGGCTCCGCGCCGTATCCGACGCTCGCCTTCTCGGGTAAGGTCATCTGCCCCGTGAACGCACCCGAAGGCGAAGTGGCGCTCAAGCTCAAGGGCGCGCGCTTCATCTTCGAGCACGCCGGCCAACTGCCGGGCTTCGAGTTCGCCAACGACGGCGAGCTGGGCTTCGAGTCTGCCAATCTTGGCGGCTTGCCGCTGGAGATCACGCAGGGCGCGGTGCGCTTCAAGCAAGGCGCGCTGCCGTTGCCGCAACTGCTCCAGCCGGACAACCTGGCGATCATCCTGGGCGCGCGGCTGAAGCTCGACTTCGCCGGCTCGGCGGCAGTGATGGGCGAGATCGACCGCGTCACCGTGGAGATGAAGCACGGCCGGCCCTGCCTTACGCTCGATGGCGCCAGCGCCGGCGTGGACAACCTCTCGCTGGGCGTGATGAAGATGAGCGGCGCGCTCGGCTTCCACAACTTGCAGGATCCGCTCAACATCCAGCTCGAAGGCACGCTCGGCGGCAGCATGTACGGCAGCGGCGTCAAGGCGCTGGTCGCGATCAAGCTGGAGAACGGGCTGCCCACACCGCTCGGCGTATGCCTGGACGTAAGCGCGGGTCCGAGCGGCATCCCGCTGCTGTACGGCTTCGTCATCGTCGGCGCCGCCGGCGGCATCTCGTATGCCAACAGCAATGCCGATCCGTGCGACTTTCGCACCTACACGCAATCGCGCAAGCCGATCTCCTCGGGCCGCAAGATGGACTCCAAGCGCCCCGCAGCGTTCGACGGCTGCCCGTGCGAATGCCCGCCGCCTTCGCTCAATATCCTGTGCCAGCCGCACCCCGACCAGGATGCCTACTCCGGCCGCGTGATCCTCAAGTTCAGCTCGATCGACGAGGCGATGTGGTCGCCGATCCCGCTGCCCGGCGGCACCACGCTCGGCGCGAAGGTGCGCCAGCTCGACCAGGACATCGGCAACCGCCTGAGCGCGGCGACCGCCGGCTTCGATTCCGATGTGGAAGCGCAGCGCGCGGCCGACGCCGTGGTGGACGGCGCCGTGGCGGCGATGAATCAGATCATCCCCGCGCTCGACCCCGCAAACATTCGCCCGCAGCCGCCGCCCGAGTTTAGCGCGCAGTTCAATCGGCTCATCCCCATCCTGCAGGCACCGGCGCACTACTGGGCGGAGCAGATGCGCCGTCTGCTCGCCCAAGAGCTGGCGATCGCCTTCGCCAACGCGAAGTCCGGCAGCACGACCGGGCGGCCGCTGGTCTACGACATAGTCAAGCAGCAGCTCTACCGTGGCGTGAGCTGCCCGGACGAGACGCTGCAGGTTACCGGCACCTTCTCCTACACCGGGGTGTCGATGTTCCTGTCGGTTACCGGCGGCGTGAACGTGAGCACGGCCGGCAGCATGGGCGTGATCGGCTATCTGAACGTGCTGAGCATCCCGATCGGCCAGCTGCGCGCCTTCGTTACCGTCACCAGCGACGTGGGCGATCCGGAGCCGTCGCTGTGCGGCGATCTGCGCTTCGAGTTCGGGCCGCTGTACCTGGGCCAGATCAGTCTGGCCTACCGCGTGCCGGGCTGCGTCACCAACGTCGTCGGGACCGTCGTGAAGTTCGGTGCGAAGCTGGGCGCGCCGCTGCTCCAGCGCGTGCTCGCGCGCATCGAGCGCGCCAATCATAAATTCTCCGTACGCGCCGGTTACGATCCGGCCCGGCCTGAGACGGCCCTCACCACGCTCGAGCCTGCCGAGGCGAGCCAGCTCGTCGCCCAGCTTCTCTCCGATCTGCCGGCGCTCACGTCCGCGGATGCCGCACACGTCGTGCAGTTCATCGGCGAGATGGCGGGCGATCTGTGGGCCGGCTTCAATCCGCGCATCGAGTTGTGCGGCAAAGTCGCGCCAAAACTGTTCGGCCTGCCGCTCGGCGGCGAGCTGGTGCAGGCCACCGGCCTGATCCAGAAGGACCACATCGAGGTCCAGTTCGGCTTCTCGCCGATGTACCTCTTGGGGCGCGTGTGCCCGGTGGCGGACCTGTTCTCCGGCATGGATGCCGCGCGCATGGGCGTGGCCATGAGCTTCCCCACGGTCGAGCAGTTGCTCGTCGACGGCCTCACCGGGCAGTACGCCTCGCAGGAGAAATTCGAGCAGTATTTGAACCAGGGGCTCGCGCGTCTGCTGCGGGACGCGGTGTTTACCTTTTCCTATCAGTTTTTCCCGTTGGGGATGAAGCTGGCGGACGGGCAGGGACGGGCGGTGATGCCTTATCTCACCCCGCATCCGAAAAGCACCGTCAGCACTTGGAAGAATCCCGACCAGCCCGCCCCGGGTGCGGCTGCGCGGCCCACGCGCCGCACGGTGCTGTTCGCGGCGCTCGCGCGCGGGCAACTCTCCGATATCCATTGGACCGGCGCGATCAAGGACGTGGCCGATCTGCCGCCGCCGCTGCGGGATCTGCAGCTCCAGCGCGACTACTTCCCGCACGGCGGGCTGCTCGGTGCCGGCAAGCTCCAGGTGCCGCGCCTGCTGTGGGACGCGCCGCCATTGGATCTGTTGAGCCGCATTTTCGGGGCCACGCCGTGGATGGATCGCCTGAAGGCGTTGATCGAACTGGTGCGCGACTGGGTGCTGGCCACGCGCGAGGCGGGCACACTCGCCTTCTACATCCCCGCGCCCAACCCGCCGGGGCCGCTGCGCGACGCGCCCGGCGCCAACCTGCGCCAAGTGATCGATTCGCTGGGCGAGCTCGACGCGCAGCGACTGATGCCCAACGGCAGCGTCGCCGCGGGCGACCTGTACTCGCTGGAGCTGGCCTTCTTCGAGGGCTTCCTCGCTGGGCGGCTGCTGGGCATGGACATCGGCACAGCGGACCTCTACTTCGTTCCGCCGTCCGCAGCCGGCGGCGCGAGCGAGCTGCATGCCATGGGCAGCGTGTCCGCCGACACGCGCCTGCGGCAGTGGGTGAAGGAAGCGAAGCTCGAGTTCGTCGTCAGCACCCCTTCTGCCGACCGCGCGCTCGCGCCGCTGGATCGCAAGCCCATCGAGCAACTCTTCACCGATTTGCTGACGCGGGCGCAGAAGGCGTCGACCGCCGGCGTGGCGTCGGCAATCGCCAGTGTCGGGCCGAAGACCGGCACTGGGTCGCTCGGTATCGGACTCGGCAGCGCAGGGCTCGGCGGATTGGGTTCCGGTCTGGGCGGTGCCAGCCAGCCCACAACCGCCGCGCCACCCGCCGTGATCGGGCTGCTTAACGAAGCACAGAAGGCGATGGCGGAGCGCTTGCCCAAGGTTTACCTCTCTGCGGCCGTGTCGCTGCAGGTGCCGGCGGAGCTCGCGGCGTTCATCGAGGCGAGTGCCGCGGGCGGGGCCGAGCTGCGCGCGTACTCGCCCTGCTACGATCCGGCCGCACAGGGCACCAGGCCCGACGCCGTCGCGCGCCGCAACGGCGGCCTGTACCTGTCGGGCGATCTCACTTTCAAGCTCGGCGCGCTGTGGCAGTTCAAAGCCAAGGCCCAGCTCGCTGCATACCTCCCGGCGGACGTGACGCAGCGTGCGCGGATCGTCGGTCAGGTGCAGGTGGGCGCGGTGTCGGGCCTCAAGTTTCTCAACACGGCGCTCCCGCTTGGCAATGCAGCGCTCGCCATCGACAGCGATCCGTCCGCCGGGCAGCCGGTGCTGGCGCTGCGGGGCGAGCTGTTCATCCTGGGCTTCGGGCAGCTCCGGTTGGAACCCTTGTCGGGTACGGTCCTGCCGGTTGCGTTGAACGCGGTGCGTACTGGCAATGCAGCAGTGGTGTCGCTCACGACCCCCGGCGCGCGCCTGCGCTTGCCCTGCCTGTCGACGGATACGCCGCTGGAGCTGCGGCCCGCGCCAGGGCAGAGCGAGATCGTGCTGTCCAGCTCGGGCGGCAGTGCGGCGCTTGCGGCACCCAACGGTTTGAAACTGCTCGCGCCCAACGGTGCGGTGCTGCTGTATGTGAGCGGCGCGGGCAGCGGCAGCGTGCAGTTCGATGCCGGCGGTACGGCAACGCTCAGCGTCTCTCTGCCGGTGGGGCTGCAGGCCAGCTTGTTCCCGGGCGATCTGGTGCTGCACCGAGACTTCAACCTGGGGCAGTCGCTCGACGTAACTCTGCGCAGCGACGGCACCTTCACCGTGAGCGCCAAGCTGCCGCCGCTGGTGCTGGAGAACGGGCTGTTCACGCTGCACGGTGCCGGCGGCGTCACCGATCCGATCGGCGTCATCGCTACCCAGCAGGGCATCACGCTCGCCACCCCCGCGAGATTCACGCTGCGGGTGCCCAATGCGGCACCGCAGACCGCCGTGCTCGAGACCCTGAGCCTGGGCGTAGACGGCACCGTTGCGGCCTCCGGCTCGCAGGCTGCGCTGCAACTGCCCGGGTTGGTGACGTCATCCGCGGGCGCCTTCACTTTCCTGCGCCAGGGTGCGGCCTTCCGCATCAAGCTGACCAACGTGCAGCTCACCTTCACGGCGCTGCCCCTCGTCACTCGGTGGAACGTGGAGCTCGGCACCGGCTTCTTCTCGGCGACGCTGGCTGCAACGGGCACGCTGTCCTGCGGTTTCGGCACGCGGCTTTCCATCGATGCCGGTCAGTGGGCGGTGCAAGCGCTGAGCTTTCAGTCGTTGTCGATCAGCGCAACCAGCCCGGCCGTGAAGTTGTTCGGCACGCCGCTGGCGCTGACAGCCGGCGCGACGATCCAGCTCGGGCTGTCGTCCAGCGGGACCGTGTCCGGGCAGCTTCTCGCCACCGGCGCCGTGACCCTGATGTCGGGCCTGCTGGAGCTCGGCATCCAGCGCATCACACTGAGCGGCGGCGCAGCGATCTCGGTCGCCGTCGACGGCCGCCTGCGCGCGCTGGCGAGGCCCGGAGGTTGGGTGGCGGACGTGGCGATGAGCGTGCGGATGGACAGCGACCAGTTCGAGACCAGCGCAATCGCGCTGGGTACTTCGCTGTTCGCCAGTAACGAGCTGGCGCTCAGCGCCGATCTCGGCTTCGGCCGCGACGCATCCGGGTTGTATCTCGCGCTCAAGCCATTGCGCGTGAGCTACGTCGGGACGACGCTCGTACAGGTGGACCGCACGTTGCGCGCGAACACGCAGCTCACCGCCAATTGGGGTGCGGTGACGGTCCCGCTGCCGCCGTTTGCTCTGACCGCCGCTTCCGGCGCGGTGGCGCTCGATCTGGCCAGCCAGATCGTCACGCTGTCGTTGGGCGCCGGGCAGCTCAAGACCAACTCGACCCTATGGCCGGCCGGTACAACCAACACGCCCGCGATCCAGTGTCGATGGTCCGGCGGCACGATGACGCCGGGCCGGGCGGCCGTGACTCTGACGGGAAACGATGGCGACTGGCAGACCGGTGTTCCCGGCGTGCACTATCGGCTGACGCAGCCGTCAGTGCGCGTCGATCTGGCCCTCGGTGCGGGAGCGGCGTCGAGTGTCATCGCCGGCCTCACGCTGACCGGCGCACGCCTGCAAGTGGAAACGTTGGCAATGCGGCCGGACAAGCAGCCCTGGGCCACGATCGACAACTCGCTGGGCGACCTCCAGGTTGGCGTGAACGGCACTCTGACGCTTACGCTTCCCGCATTGAGCCCGGGCGCCGACCCGCTCAAAGGCCTGCGCGATGCCTGCGAGAACAGCGCGAGGAACGACATCAAGCTGCCCGACATGCCTTCGGCGCCGTCGGGCTGGCGACCGCCGCCCGGACGCGCCAGGGATGTGTACGACGCTGCAATGAGCACGTACAACAACGCGGTGAGCGACTACACCACCACCAAGGACAAGCTGGACAAGGCGATCAAAGACTGCGGAAACATCTTCCCGGCCACCCCGCCGGCGGCGGCGAGCTTCGGTGGAGCGACGTTCTCCGCGGAGATCAAGCGGCTGTTCGCCTTGCGTTGAGAATATTGGCCGGCCCGCAATCACAGGAGACGCGATTGGGCCGGCGTCTGGGCCGGCCGCTGTCACGAGCGACCTGATACGTTTGCGGCGGCCGGGAGCGTGTCAGGCCGCGCGAAGGTGACCTATGCTCACACCTGTCGAACGCACACCGCCTCGACGTTGTTGCCGTCCGGATCCAGCAAGAACGCGGCGTAGTAAGTGGGGCTGTAGTCGGTGCGCAAGCCGGGACGGCCGTGATCGCGGCCGCCGGCTTCGAGGCCGTTCTGGTGGAAGCGATCGACTGCGGCTCGATCGGCGGCGCGAAGCGCGACATGCACTCCGGGACCGGTGGAACCCGGCATGAGGGAGAGCCACAAGGCCGGCTGACCGGGTGGACCGAAGCTCGCACCCGAATCGTCACGGGAACAGAGCACGTGACCGAGTGGCGCAAGCGCAGCCGCGTAGAAGCGCACGCTCGCCTCGACATCCTTCACCTTCAACCCGATATGGTCGTACATGATGATCTCCTCTGGTTGGAGCTCATCCTAGACAGGGGTGGGGGGGCCGCGCTTGGAGAATCTTGCGATCGCCTTCTCGCCGCCAGCGTTGCTTACCCGCTGACAGTCCGGTTGAGCGGGGTAGCGGTGGATGCGCTCCCGCCCTGGCAAGGTCATGAGCGCCATTTTGGCCCTCGGAAAGGCGTTAGCGCCGGACAAAAATATTGCTTTAGATCAATATATTACTTTAGTTATATAGGACAGAAGGAGGAAACGGGCGATAAAAGGCGGGAGAAGGTGAATTTTTGGCTAAAGCTTTCTGCGTTTCATCCGAAACTAGTCCCATCAAGCACTTGTGGAGCTTTTCTGAGAAGCGAAATGAAGAAGGGTTTCGATACGCAGCTTTTCTCCCAAGCCCTGGCGGCGTGCACCGACGGTATGGTCATCGCCGACGCCACCGCGCCGGACATGCCGCTTGTCTACGTAAATGCGGCCTTCGAGCGGCTCACCGGCTACAGCGCCCGGGAAGTGCTGGGCAGCAACTGCCGATTCCTTCAGCGCGGCGACACAGATCAAGTCGGTCTGGCGCTGGTGCGCGCGTCACTGGAGAACGGCGAGCCCTGCGTAGTGACCGTGCGCAACTATCGAAAGGACGGATCGCCCTTCTGGAACGAGCTGAGCCTCTCGCCCATTTCCGACCCAGCCGGGACCGTTACGCACTTTTTCGGCACGCTGACCGACGTGTCCGAGCGTGTGACCGCGGAGCAGAAGCTGCTCGCCAAACACAAGCAGTTGCTCGCCCGCAAGCGGGAGCTCGAAAACCTCGCGCTGAGGGACGGGCTCACTGGTCTGTACAACCGGCGCGCGTTCGACGAGCAACTCGAGCGTGAGTGGAACCGGGCGCGGCGCGATCAGACTCCGCTGTCGCTGATCATGATCGACATCGATCACTTCAAGCACTACAACGACACCTTTGGCCATCCGGCCGGCGATCATTGCATTCAGGTGGTGGCAAGCGCCGTCCAGCGCTGCTTCGCGCGCGGCTCGGACCTGGTGGCGCGCTACGGCGGCGACGAGTTCGTCGTGCTGGCCTCCGCGCTGGACCACAAGCAGGCACAACGGCGTGCCGAGCAGCTCCAGCAGACGATCAAGACGCTCGGCTTCGCGAGCAGCGCCTACGCGGCGGCCCCTCCCATAAGCTTGAGTATCGGCGTGGCCACGGCCACGTCGCTGCAGAGGGGAACACCGGAGCATCTGTTGCATGCCGCGGACCGCGCCCTCTATCAGGCCAAGCGGCGCCAGCACGATCGGTTCGAGGAGCCAGCGCCGACCTATACATCTCGAGCCCGCAGCCGAGGTCCTGCGCATCCCGCCTTGTCTACGTCCGCCTGACATCGCGCAGAGCACGTCTACCCGGACCAGCTGCAGCGCTGCTGCCCGACGTAGTTGGTTGGCGGAGACCCCGCGGTTTGCACGCCATGCCGGGTACGGTCCTCGGCACCCTCTTGTCGTTTTCACTCGCGCAGGCCAGCAGCGCTGCCGCGCTGTCCGCCGGTTGCCCCTTGGACGCGCAAAACCGGATCGAGCCGGCATATACCTGGAATGCCTCCACCGCGCAGCGGGCCATCGCGACCTGTCCAGCACAGCGATATCCGTGGTCCGCCGCACCTGGTCCGGGCGCTGGAAGAAAAACTGCACACCCCCTCGCCAGGATCTGGCCGCTGCTTCGACCTGGACCAGTTGCCCGCCGCCTCCGGCTTGTACGGCTAACGAAGAACAAGTCAAGCGACAGAGCCGTCAAGCACGCCTGGAAGCTTGGAAGAAAAAATGCGCAGGAAAAGCGGCGCCTGTACCACCCGACGACGACCCGACATGCGCTCTGCCGATGCTGCCCCTGCGGACGGGATCGCGCTCACGGGAGACTATCGGGCGCAATCAAACCCCGGCAAGAAAGCGTCGACACTGGTCCCGCCTCCCGAGGCGGTCATGCTGCTCAAGAATCTCGTGCTCGATATCGTAGCGCGCCATCCGACGATCACGGAGATCTACGGGCATGGTGAATACAAGATCAAAGGCTCCGGGTGCGATACGGATTGCCCAAGCGTCGGTGTGCAGCAGCTGGTGAACGCGATGCGGGATCGATTCTTCTGATGCCGTGAAGACGCCTCGGTCCAGCGGGAACGTGCTGCCCGTCCGCGGTCCGAGATCAACGCAGATTGATGACGACCGCAGCGCCGTCCGCCGGCACGGCGAACTTCGCTTCCTCGAACGTCGGCGGCCTGTCCAGTGGTCTGGTGTCATTCGACAAGCCCCAGGGCTCAGTGGGAATCTTGCCGAGCGTCATGTCGAGCTTGCCGTCGTTGTTGCGATCCTGGAACACAGCCACGGCATACTCCTCAGGCTGCAGATTGGTAAAGCGCAGGTGGATCACCTTGGCGATCACCACTGCAGATTCTATCGACATTTTCCGCCCCCGGAGCCGCTGTCCTCGTTGCATCCGCCGCCCCTAGGCGGTACCTGTAGTCTTGACAGGAATCCTTATGATACGTATTCTCATTTGCACGGTCGCATAACCGATAGCGAGCGCGCCCGCGCCCGCCGGCTGTCGTCCTCGAGTCTCTCTCTGGGAGGAGAACAGCATGAAGCGCCTCGTCCTGGCTGCCTGGTTGGCGGCCGCTCTCGTTCATCCTTGCCTGGCAGCCGACGCAGAACCGGCGACCCGCTCCGAGGTCGAGGAACTGCGTCGCGAAGTCGCCGATCTGAAAGCGCAGATCCAAGCTCTGAAGGAAGCACTCGTGCCGCAGGCCGCCGCCGTCGCACCGGCTGCCGGCCAGGCGCCGCGCACCGCTGCAGATGCCGCGCCGTCGGGCGGCACCGAGCAGCGGAGCGCCGGGACGCCGGCGCCTGCGGCTGGGACCGAGACCAAGAGTGCGCAGGCCCCGTCAGACTACCCTGCCAAGCCGCCGAACAACATCAGCTTCTGGGGCTACGGCGAGTTGAACTACAACAACTACGTGAACGACACCAGTCGAAACCAGGCCGACCTGCGGCGATTCGTGATCGGGGTGGCCTACGACTTCAACGATCGCCTGCGCTTCAACAGCGAGGTCGAGTGGGAGCATGCTATCGCCAGCGCGGACGACCATGGCGAAACCGAGATCGAGCAGGCGTATCTCGAATACCAGGCCACGCGCAACTTGAGCGGAAAAGGCGGCCTGTTCCTGATGCCGTTCGGTTTCCTCAACGAGCATCACGAGCCGCCCGTCTTCTACGGCGTCGAGCGCAACGAGGTCGAGACCCGAATCATCCCGTCGACCTGGCGGGAGGGGGGCTTCGGCTTGAAGTGGGCCACCGACAACGGCATCACCTACGAGGCCGGCATCACGACGGGCTTCGACGTCACCAAGTTCGACGATCCGAGTGCGCCACTGGCCAGCATGCACCAGGAGCTGCAGCTCGCCCACGCGCACGACTTGAGCTACTACGGCGCGATCAACTATCGCGGCGTGCCGGGACTGCAGGTGGGTGGCGCCCTGTTCTCCGGCAATTCGACGCAAGGCAACGCCGCATTCAAAGCCGACAGCTCGCAGCCGGATTTCTCCGGGCTCAATGGCAGGGTGACGCTGTGGGAGGTGCACGTCCGCTGGCAGCCCGGGCCGCTCGATCTCCAGGCGATCTACGCACGCGGGCATATCGGCGATGCCGATCGTGTCGATCAGACGCTCGACGCGTTCAACCAGGCCACGGGAGATACGCGCGCCCTTGTGCCGGACACCTTCAACGGCTGGTACGCCCAGGCCGCCTACAAAGTCTGGGAGCGCAACGAGATGTCGCTGACGCCGTTCTTCCGCTACGAGTACTACAACACGCAGTCGTCGATGCCGGCCGGTTTCGTCGCCGATCCCGCCAACGCCAGCCATGTCGCGACCACCGGTCTGACGTTCAGGCTCCATCCGCAAGTGGTGATCAAGGCGGACTATCAGAAGTTCGTCGAGCACCACGAGAACAACCGGGTCGACCTGGGCCTGGGCTACATGTTCTAAATGTTCCAAAGTCCGAGCGCTGCGAGCGGAGGGAGAGGGCAAGGCTCTCTCCCGGAGCAGCGCTTATGCGCGGCCCGGGTTGACGTAAGCGTGCAGTAAGCACGACGAGCACTTGCAGCGCTTTTCATCTCCGCAGCCGAACCAAGCTCACCCCGCTAGCTCTTCCGACATAGAGTGTCCGGCGCACGCCTGGCGCAAGATTCTGGGCACACGCGACGATCGGTATGCGATCGGTAAGTCGTCGCGTGCTAGCTTCGAATCGCAGACCAGGAGGGCAAGCGCACATGGCGACCTACACCGATGTCGGCGACCTCGTGCTCAACTACGACCCCGAAGCCCCGCAAGAGCGGTTTCGCGCTGCCGGTCTGAAAGCTGCATTCCTCGCGCCGGCGGCACGCCTGCCCGGCTCCGTTCCTGGCCGCAAGCCGGCAAACCGGTAGCGGCTCCGCTCGCTTCCCCGCCCGCCGAAACCGACGACCTCTCCAAGTTTCACGGCTACGACGATGTCATAGTGACCTGGACCGCCGCAGAGGCTGCGGCGCTGGCCACGCTGCTGACGCCGGACTATCTTCCTTCGCAGTGGTACGAATATCGCCACGGCGTCGCGAGGTACGTCCCGCTGGTCACGGGGCACATGGCGCCGTTCAATGCCAAGCAAGCCGGCGAGATCTATTCGAAGTATGGCGCTTTCACCACGGCGGCCAGCATGATAGCGAGCTGGGCCGTGATCCACGCGACATTCGGAAAGCAGGCTTGAAACGGCGCATCCAACATGCGCCAACAGGTTGGCCGTAGCGCAGCGCGCACCACCTCACCGGCGGCGCGAGGCCGACAGCCCCCGCCATCGTCTGTCTCCTCGAGGCTAGCGAGCCGGGCTGGGATGGCTATCCCCCGCCGCCAGCTTCTCCAGCGCCTCGCCGGTGACGCGGAAGATCGTCCAGTCGTCCAGCGTAACGGCACCCAGGGATCGGTAGAAATCGATCGCCGGCGCATTCCAGTCCAGCGCTGCCCATTCGAAGCGTCCACAGCCGCGCTCGTGTGCGATGCGCGCCACGTGCAGCAACAGGGCGCGGCCATATCCATGGCGCCGGAATTCGGGCTTGACGTAGATATCTTCCAGCCACAACCCGCGCCTTCCCAGGAAGGTGGAGAAGTTGTGGAAGAAGACGGCGAAGCCCACTGCCGTATCTTGTGCGAAGGCTAGCAGCACCTCGGCCCCCGGCCGCACTGCGAACAAGGATTCGCGCAGCGTCTCCTCGGTCGCCGTCACCAGATGGCCGAGGTGCTCGTATTCGGCGAGTCCCCGAATGAGCTCCAGTACCAAGGGGAGGTCAGCCTCCGCAGCGGGTCGGATGGTGAGACGCGTGGGATTCTGGCTCATGCGCTCTTGCCTTTCTGTCCGCTGGGTTGTCCGCCACCGCGTGGGCGGGGGCGCGACTTGACCTTCGCCGCGCCACCGTCGTGCTGCGCCGATTTAGCCTTCGCCGTATCGGTGATCCAGCTCACGAAACTGTGCACCTCGGGTCGGCCGCGCGCGTGGGCCGCCTCGACCAAGCAGTAACCGCGATCGGTCCGTACGCGCTGGACGAACGGCGCGACCAGGCTGCCGTCTTGCAGCAGGTCCTGTACCAGCACGGAACGCCCGAGCGCTACGCCCTGGCCGGCCAGCGCCGCGCGTATGGTCTGGTCGAAGTAGTTGAAGGCGAGCGATCCGGAGGGACGCAAACCGGGCACGCCGGCCGCCTCCAGCCAGATGCGCCAGGTCAGCCACGGCGACGGGTTGTCGGGGTCGTCCAGATGCAACAGGACGTGGTGGCGGAGGTCCTTCGGTTCGCGCAGAGGGGCCCCCGCCGCGTCGAGCAGCGCTGGCGAGCACACCGGCAGCAGCACTTCGTCAAACAGCCAGACCGCGCCTTTGGGTGCGGTCTGAGGCGGACAGTACCGCACAGAGACATCGATGCGCTCGCGGTCCAGGTTCAGGACACGGTCGTTGGCGGCGATGCGCACCTCGACCCCAGGCCGCACCTTCTGGAAGCTGCCCAGCCGCGGGATCAGCCACAGCGCGCAGAAGCCCAGCGTCGAGGTTACCGTGACGAGCGAGGAGCGAGTGCGGCGCGACAGCCCTTCCATCGCCTCATTCACTTGACGCAGAGCGCTGCTTACAGCGCGGTAGAGCTGCGCACCCGCTTCGGTGAGTCGCAGCCCCTTGGCCTGACGGACGAACAGGGCCACGCCCAGCCGCTCCTCGAGCGTCTTGATCTGGCGGCTGACGGCGGACTGGGTAATGAACAGCTCATCGCCCGCGCGCGTGAAATTCAAGTGCCGCGCGGCCGCCTCGAACCCGCGCAGCAGGTCGAGGGAGGGGGCGCCGTGAGCCGGGTCAGTCATTCTTACAGCTCATGCATCGCATTCCGAAATGTCGTTTGCAGGCACGCGCGTGCGTGGCCACAATGTG
Organism: Gammaproteobacteria bacterium; assembly: GCA_041487115.1. Taxonomy (GTDB): domain Bacteria; phylum Pseudomonadota; class Gammaproteobacteria; order Burkholderiales; family SHXO01; genus SHXO01. The sequence goes on along the minus strand of JBGPMS010000024.1, from coordinate 5,102 downwards.
GTCCGTAATGATCTTTCGGAATGGTGCGCAGGTCAATATTCGGGCCGACGCTCATTCGAGGAGAACGTCATGAAGCTCGAATTGGGTCAGTCGCGCCTGGATCTCGACCGGGATCAACTCATCGCGGTGCGTGACGGCAAGGGTGTGCGGGTTTCGTTCCTGAGCGGCGCGCTGTGGATCACACAGGAGCAGAGCACCTCCGACGTCGTGCTGGAGATGGGCCAGTCGTTTGTCATCAAGCACCCGGGCCTGACCCTGGTCATGGCGCTGCGGCCGAGCAACCTGCGGGTGAGCGAGCCGCGGGCGTCGGCAATATGGGACGGTCTGCGCGACTGGTTCGGCGCGCGACTGTTCCGCGGCCACGCGGTGGCCTAGTCCGAGGGCGCGCGGCCGGCATGAAGCGCGATCTCATACTGGACACCGGCCACGCAGCCCGGCTCGACGACGGCCGCGAGGTCGTGATTCGCGCGGCTCGCTCCGGCGATGAGCCATTGATCCAGAGGTTCGTGCGCGGGCTGCCAGTAGGATCGCCTTCAAGCGGGCAAATTCCCTGCAATCCGACTCGCAGGGCTCAGGCGCCGGCCGATGTAAACCTGCGCCGGATGTCCTCGACGCGCGCGCGGTTGACCCCAAAGTCGCTGTACCCCAGCCGGGATGCCGAGCGCACGTGGATGGTCTTCGTGTTCGGCTCGAACCAAAACTCGACATCGTCGACGAAGCCCAGTAGCGCAGTCTGATACTCCGCATGGATATAATTCCGGGTGCGCGAGACGATGTGCGCGCGCGGCGTGGCTTCGATGATCTTCACCAGCACCTCCATCGCCAGGTCGGGCGCGCCGGTGTAAGTCAACGGCGCTATAGCGTGGCGCGCGTCCTGCGCCTGGCTGCTCACCGCATTGGGAGAGCTGGGCGGCGGCTTCAGCCGCCCGTTCTTCACGCCCAGGTCATCGGGGCGTTTGCCGCTGAACAATCCCATCGCTCCTCCTCAGTCGTCCGTACGATTGAGCGTCTCGCAAATGCAATACCGCATACCCGTCGTTGGCCGCCGGGAACGCTATCCTATTCTGCTAGACTTTGGCTTCCTTAGGATATCCGAACTCGGGGTTGCAGCGCCATGTTGAAAGGCAAATCCGCGGTCGTGACCGGCTCGACCAGCGGCATCGGACTCGGCATCGCACGCGCGCTGGCGGAGCGGGGAGTGAATGTGATGCTCAACGGATTCGGCGATCCGGACCAGATCCAGCGTACCCGCAGCGAGCTGGAGAGCACGCATGGCGTGAAGGTCATTCACTCCGGCGCCGACATGAACCGGCCGGCCGAGATTCAGACCATGATGGTCGAAGCGGTGCACAGCTTCGGCCAGGTGGACATTCTGGTGAACAACGCCGGCATCCAGCATGTTGCTCCCGTGGACGAGTTCCCGCCGGACAAGTGGGACGCCATCATCGCGATCAACCTCAGCTCGGCATTCCATACCATTCGAGCGGCGCTGCCCTCGATGAAGGCCAAAGGCTGGGGCCGGATCGTGAACATCGCTTCGGCGCATGGGCTGGTCGCCTCGCCGTTCAAGTCGGCCTACATCGCCGCCAAGCACGGCCTGGTCGGCTTGACCAAGACCGTGGCGCTGGAGACCGCGGGCAAGGGTGTCACGTGCAACGCCGTTTGCCCCGGCTACGTGCTCACTCCTCTGGTGGAAAAGCAGATCGACGACCAGGCCAAAGTGCACCAGATCCCACGCTCAGAGGTGATAGTCAAGGTCATCCTCGAGCGGCAGCCGAGCAAGGCCTTCGTGCGGATCGAAGAGGTGGCCGCGCTCACGCTATTTCTGTGCGGCGAGGATGCCGCGTCCATCACCGGAACCACTCTCAGCATCGATGGCGGGTGGACCGCGCAATAAGCGCGCACGCCTCGACTCTGCAGCTCACGCTACTTTTCCGCCTCACACCTGATCCCCGATGACGCTGATCGAGCTCCTGGTCGGCCTGCTGCTGTGCTCGGTCGCGCTGAGCTGGGTGGCGCGGCGGCTGCATGTCCCTTATGCCGTCGCGTTGGTGAACGGCGGCTTCGCGCTCGGCTTCGTCCCTGAACTGCCGCGGCTGCCACTCGACCCTGAGCTGATCCTCGCGGTGTTCCTGCCGCCGGTGCTGTCGTGGGCCGCCGCATTTGCGCTGGGCGCCATCGTGTCGCCACCGGACGCGGTCGCCGCGACGGCTATTCTCAATCCGCTGCGCATGCCGCGCGGTCTGGTCACGGTGCTCGAGGGTGAGAGCCTGGTCAACGACGCCTCCGGGCTCGTGCTATACAAGATCGCGGTGGCGGCCGCCGTCACCGGCACGTTCTCGTGGCACGGCAAGGGCGTGGACTCTCTGTGGATCGGTGTTGGCGGCGTGGTCCTCGGCATGCTGTTGGGGCGGCTGTTCGTCGAGATCCAACGCCGCCTGGGCGACACCATGGTGGAGGTTCTGTTCGCGCTCTCCCTCTGCTCAAGCTGTGGCGTGAGGGCACCGTTGGGGACGCCACCCGCCGCAGCCTCGAGCGCGAGCTGGACCTCGGAGCTGCGCGGCTGGTCAACCAGACTGCGGGAGACTAAAGTGAGGCGTCATCCACTCACGCGGAGTGGGCTGCGCACTCAAATACGGAGACACCCGTGAACACGGTCATGGTCACAACCAACGGCCCGCTCGAATGCCGCGGCGAAATCGAGATCGTTACTGTCGACGGCGTGCTGGTGGCGAAGGAAACCGAAGCGTGGCTATGCCGCTGCGGCCAGTCGGCCAACAAACCCTACTGCGATGGCAGCCACAAAAAGGTGGAGTTCCGGGATACGAGCGCCGCCGCACCTGCCGCGCCGCCCGCGGCTGCGGCAGGGCCTGCCGGCGCTCTGCGCATAACGCTGCGCTCCAACGGCCCGTTGCGCCTCGACGGTCGCTTCGAGGTCCGTCATCCGTCTTCAGGCCTAATCTTCGCCGGCAGCGAGACCGCGCTGTGCCGCTGCGGCCAGTCCGCCAAGAAACCGTTCTGCGACGGCACTCACCGGCAAGTCGGTTTCACGGCGTGATGCGATAGATCCTGGATTACAACGGCTGGCAGGGCTTCGCCCAGTACTCGCTCAACGTCTGGCGCGTGCTGGGCGCTGCGTGCTCGTGACCGGAACGGCGCCGCCGGCGCCCGCCTGACCGCGCGCGTGGTTCGGTCCGGCGTCAATTCGCAGCCGCGCGGACTTCCTCGAGCCGCTTGCGTGCGGCCTCCACTGCGGTTTGCAGTGCCTTCTGACGCTCGAAATAGGCTTCGGACAGCCGACTGCCTCCACCCGCGGTGCCGATTCTTTCCCCCGGCAGCGGTTCCTTTCCTGCAGGCAGTGCCGCCTCGGCCTCTTGCAGCGCCTTCTCTGCTTCCTGGATCTGGCTCTGGCGGTCCGTATCCCGCTTGCGCCTGGCCTCGAGCTCCTGCAGCTGCTTCTGCTCCTGGGGCGTGGTGGTTTGAACACCGGTGTTCCCCGTCTGCGGGACGATCTCCTCGACCTTCTTCGCCCCGGGCACGGGCTTCTCGCTGTAGATGATGCGCCCGTCGGGCATGATCGACTTATAGACGACCTGGGCCCAGCTCGGAGCACCCCACATCAACGCGGCCAGGATAGCGGTACGCAAGAAAAATCTAATCATGGTCCTTGCCCTCGGAAGAAGACGCGAAACAGTTTAGTCTCAGTGGAGAAGGCGTGCTTTTGTCGAGAGCGCGAACGGCGTCATGGATTGCTGCTAAAGCCGCCCGCTGCGCTTCACGTCCAGATACTGGTTCACCAGCGCCAGCGCCAGACGCTGCGGTGGCACGTCCAGGCACACCACGTTGCCCTGCTTGAGTCGGCGGAAAGCGGCGTCGCGCCGCAGGCGGTACTCCACCGCCGCGGCATGGGTGAGCGCATCGTCGAGATCGTCCACCGATGCGGCCGAGGTATCGTCCAGGGCGCGCTCGCGCAGGCTGGCGAAGAGCACCAGGTGCCGCTTCTGCAGCAGGCGCAGTGCGGGCAGCAGCGTATCGTCGTCTTCATCGCGCAGGTTGGAGATCAGCACCACCAGCGCTCGCTTCTTCAGCCGCTTGGACAGGCCCACCGCCGCCTGGTAGTAATCGCTGGTGAGCAGGCCCGGCTGCAGGCCGTACACCTGGTTCAGGATATGGTTGACCATTGCCTGCGACTTGCGCGGTGCCAGCCACAAGTGCTGCCCGCTCATGGTCATCAGCCCCACCGCGTCGCCCTGGCGCAGGCCCACGTAGGCCAGCAGCAGCGTGGCATCCAGCGCGTGGTCGAAATGCGAGCAATCGTCATCCTTGGCGCGCATGCGGCGGCCGCAATCGACCAGGAACACCACTTGCTGGTCGCGCTCGTCCTGGTAGTCGCGCGAGATCAGCTTCTGCATGCGCTGGCTCGCTTTCCAGTCGATCTTGCGCAGGCTGTCGCCTTCGCGATATTCGCGCAACTGGTCGAAGTCCAGGCCTTCGCCGCGGCGCCGCCGTTGCAGGATGCCCATCTGCGACAGCCGGTTGTCGATGGCGAACAGCGCGTAGCGGGTGAGCGCGGCGAAGTTGGGATACACGCGCAGCAGCGACGGCCCGCCCACCCGCACCCGGCGTTGCCAGAGCGTCAACGCAGAGTTCATTCGCAGCTCGACCGGCCCGAAGTGCAGATCCCCGCGGCTGCTGGGACGCAGGCGGTAAGAGAATTCGGCCCAGCCGCCGGCCGGAATGGCCAGCTCGCGCGGCAGACTCTCGACCGCACACTCCGGAGGATGATGGTCGAACACCTGGCACGACACGCGCAAGCGGTCGTGGTTGGACAGGTGCAGGCGCACGTCGATCCAGACGTACAGCGGCGCAGATGCCGGGAGCCCTCGCCGCACCTCGATTCGTGCGCGGCGCGCGGCCACGAGCAGATCGCCGAGCGCCACCGCGCCGAATAGCGCGCTGCCGACCATCCAAGGCTGCGTCAGGTTCGTCCAGATCGACGCGGCGACCGCGGCGAGCAGCCAGAGCAGGGCGAGGCGGACCAGGAGAGGCGAAGGCAGCATCGGGTAGTCAGCGGCCGAATCACCGGCGAGCGGGGAACGATG
>JBGPMS010000023.1:0-27531 GCA_041487115.1 Gammaproteobacteria bacterium | reverse complement strand
AGGGGCTAGGACTATGGCTGTAACGCGTACGCCCGCGAGCAGAAGGCGACCAGCCCCGCCCGCCGACATTCCGGTAAGGAACGGCATCCTCGCCGCCCTCCTCGCCACCGAATATAAACGCCTTCTGCCCAAGCTCGAGCATGTAGCATTGAAACGCGATGAGATCGTTTATCGGGCGGATCAGCACATCGAGTCGGTGTACTTTCCCGAAGAAGCCGTGATCGCCATGGTCGACACCACCGACGATCGCCGCACCGTCGAGGTCGGCATCATCGGCCGCGAAGGGATCGTGGGCATCAATATTTTCCTCGGCGGCGTCGTCACTCCCGACAAGGCGATCGTGCAGCTCCCGGGCAGCGCGATGAGGATGAAGGCGAAAGACTTGCGGCGAGAAGTGCGCTTCGGCAGCCCGCTTCAGCGGCTGCTTCTGGGCTACACGCGGACGTTTCTGGCGGTGATCAGCCAGTCGGTGGCCTGCTCTCAGCACCACAGCATAGAGCAGCGCCTGGCACGCTGGCTGCTCACCATGAACGACTATGCTGGCCCACGCGAGTTCCTGATGGTCCACACATCGATTGCAACCATGCTCGGGGTGCGTCGCGAGAGTATTACCGAGGCTGCCCGCAAGTTTCAGGCGGCCGCCTTGATCAGCTATAACCGCGGCCACATACGCGTTCTCGACAAGGCAGGGTTGGGGAAGCAATCCTGCGAGTGCTATCGGTTCATCAGGCAGGAATACGAGAAACTGCATCGCGAGTTGCCGCGATTGCTGTCCAGTAAATGACAACCGGACACACTGGCTAGAAGGCGGCAGCGTCGGTTGCCGACAGCAACGCCGGTCCTGGCTCGCGACGCGTGCCTGAGTCGCAACGCAAGGCAATGGACGGATCAGTTGGTGTTGCGCTTGCAGCTTCTGCTCGTCATCTGTCCCTCTGCGCCGCGAATTAGGCCGCGCGCCTTTCGGTCTGCGGATCGAAGAACACCGCTTTCGAAGTATCGAATACGAAGTTCATTGTGGAGCCCGCGGGCTGCGCTTGCTCGGGTCGCACCCGCGCGGCGACGCGCGTCCCATTGAGCTGCATGAATATCAGGGTGTCCGGTCCCGTGGGCTCGACCAACTCGACGGGAACCGAGCGCTGGTGCGCGACGCCATCGACGTGGCGCGACACCACGGTATCCGTGATGTGCTCGGGGCGAATGCCGAAGATGAGCTCGCTTCCGACCCATGGAGCGAGCTTGTCACCCAGATGGGACATCGGCAGGTAGAAGTCCCCGGCCAGGCTTCGCAACCGGACACCGACGGTTGTCCCCTCCCTCACGATCGGGCTACGGACAAAGTTCATCGAAGGCGACCCGATGAAGCCTGCGACGAACAGATCCGCGGGGTCATTGTAGATTTCGTAAGGGCGGCCAAACTGCCGAATCCCTCCGTCCTTCATGACCGCGATCAGCGTCCCCAGCGTCATCGCCTCGATCTGATCGTGGGTGACATACATGATGGTAGCCTTCAGCCGCTCGTGCAGCTGTTTGATCTCGTGTCGCATCTCGACGCGCAATTTCGCGTCCAGGTTGGAGAGCGGCTCGTCGAATAGAAACAACACCGGATCGCGAGCGATCGCACGCCCCATCGCGACCCGCTGGCGCTGTCCGCCGGACAATTGACCTGGCTTGCGATCCAGCAGCTGCTCCATCTGCAGGATCTTGGCCACTCGCGCGACGATCTCATCGCGCTTGCCTCGAGGTACCCCGCGCATGCGCAGCCCGAAAGAGATGTTCTCCCGCACCGTCATGGTGGGATACAGCGCGTAGGACTGAAACACCATCGCGATGTCGCGATCCTTCGGACTGAGCGCATTCACCAGGCGTCCGCCGATCCAGATTTCCCCTGAGCTGGCGCTGTCCAGTCCAGCAATAATGTTGAGCAAGGTGCTCTTCCCGCAGCCCGAAGGTCCCACCAGAATAACGAACTCACCGTCCGGAATCTCCAGATCGATGTCCTTGAGCACCTCTACCGCGCCGTAGCGCTTCGCGACGTGTCGAATGGATAGCGCGCCCATCGATGTCAGCCCTTGATAGCGCCGGCGGTCAAGCCGCGCAGGAAGTATTTTCCGGCGACGACGTAGACGAATAGCGTGGGTAGCGCGGCGATGATGGCCGCCGCCATATCTACGTTGTATTCCTTCACGCCGGTGGTCGTGTTGACCAGGTTATTCAGGGCCACCGTGATGGGCTGGCGCTGCCCTGAGGAGAACACTACGCCGAACAGAAAATCGTTCCAGATCTGCGTGAACTGCCAGATCACGCACACCACGATGATCGGAGGCGACAGCGGCAGGATGATGCGCCAGAAGATGGTGAAGAAGCCGGCGCCATCGATACGTGCTGCCTTGGTGAGCTCCAACGGAACTGCCACGTAGAAATTCCGGAAGAACAGTGTCGTGAAGGCCAGTCCATATACGACATGCACGAAGATCAGCCCGGTAATCGAATTCGCAATGCCCAGGTAGCCGAGCGTTTGCGCCATCGGCAGCAAGACGACCTGAAACGGAATGAAGCACCCGAGCAGCAACAACGTGAACATCACGTCGCTGCCTCGGAAGCGCCACATCGTCAACACATACCCGTTCATCGCGCCGATCAGAGTGGAAATGATTACCGCCGGCACCACGAAGCTGACCGAGTTGACGAAGCTGCCTTTGAGCCCGCCGCAGTAGACCCCGGTGCACGCAGTTCCCCATGCCTTCAGCCACGCAGCAAAAATCACCTGTTCGGGCAGGGACAGCAGGTTGCCACCGCGGATGTCGTCGAGTGTCTTGAGCGACGTGATTATCATCACGAACAGCGGCATCAAGTAATACAGCGCGACCAGGATCAGCAACGTGTAAACGACCGCTCGCCCGATCGTGCGAGACCCCGCGATCTGGGTGCGGTATGGCTCAGCCACGATGCGCTCGGCGGGTTTCGGCGTACATCATCGGTATGATGATGGCCACCACGGTCATCAGCATCATGACGGCGCTCGCTGCCCCCAAGCCGATCTGATTGCGGTTGAAGGCGAAGGTATACATGAACGTCGCTGGCATGTCGGAAGAAAAGCCAGGGCCACCACCGGTGAGGGCCATGACCAGATCGAAGCTCTTGATCGCGATATGCGCGAGAATGATGAGCGAGCTGAAGAACACCGGACGCAACGACGGGATGATGATGCTGGTGTAGATCCGTACCGGCCCAGCCCCATCGACCTGCGCTGCCTTGATGATTTCGTCATCGACACCCCGGAGACCGGCCAGGAACAGCGCCATCACGAACCCGGTGGACTGCCACGAGCCTGCGATGACCACCGCGTATATGGACATCCCCGGGGTGACGATCCAATCGAAGGTGAAATGCTCGAATCCCAGCTGCCGGACCAGGTGCTCCAGGCCGAGGCCCGGATTGAGTATCCACCGCCAGGCGGTACCGGTCACGATGAACGACAATGCCATCGGGTAGAGGTAGATCGCCCGCAGGAAGCCCTCGGCCCGGATCCGCTGATCGAGCAGAATCGCGAGCAGCAGTCCCATGATCAGGCAGATCCCGATAAACAGTGTTCCAAAAATGCCGAGATTCTCGAGCGCGAGCCACCAGCGTTCGTTGTGGAACAGCGCGATGTACTGGACCAGGCCCGCGAGCTCGTAGCGTGGCAGCAGCCTGGACTCGGTGAAGGACAACCAGGTGGTCCACAGGATGAAGCCGTAGATGAATACGACCGCCGCGATCAGCGTCGGCCCCAGCACGATCCTGGGCAGGGCGCTCTGAACGTAGTCCGACAACCGCTTGTGGGGAGCAGAGAGGGCAGCGGTGCCCCCTCCAGACGCATGGCTCACGCGCTCTCCTTAGCAGCGTTCCATAAGATGCGAGGAGCGGGCTTCGCTCCCCGCCATCGAGCCGCCTGCGGAGATCACCTCTTGCTGGCAGCCGCCATGCGCTCGGCGGCAGCCTTCGGAGTCATGCCAGGTGTGTTCATGAAGCTGGTGACGACGTCGAACATGGCCCCTTTGTTGGCGGGAGGCATGGCCATTTCGTGGGCCCAACTGGGGACCAGCTTGTTGCTCTTGGCTGCCGAGGCGAACTCCGCCGCCGAGTCCTTGGCACACTGGTCGAACTTGCCCAAGTCCATTCCCATGCGCACCGGGATCGAACCTTTGTTCAAGTTGAAGACCTCCTGAAACTGCGGCTCCATGATGGCGGCGGCAAGGTGCGCCTGCGCCGTCTTCGCAGTTGGATCTTTCTGCTGGAACATGATGAAGCTGTCGATGTTGAAGGTGAACGCGCCTTTCGTGCCCGGAGCAGGCGTGCAGATGTAGTCCTTGCCGGGCACCTTGTTGGCCGCCGTGAACTCGCCCTTGGCCCAATCGCCCATGAACTGCATCGCGGCCTTCCCGTTGATCACCATGGCTGTCGCCAGGTTCCAATCACGATTGGCTGCATCCTTGTCGATGTACTTTTGAACCGTGCGCAGGGTGGCGAACGACTTCTCCATGGTGGGGCTGTTCAGCGCCTTGGGATCGAGATCGACGAACGCCTTGCGGTACCAGTCCGCTCCGCCTACGCCGAGGGCGACCGATTCGAACACCGTGGCGTCCTGCCAAGGCTGCCCGCCGTGGGCGACCGCTATGAAGCCGGCCTTTTGGATCTTGTCGGCGGCGATCGCGAATTCTTCCCAGGTCGTAGGAATCGTGGCGCCCGCTTTCTTGAACACCTCGGGGTTGGCCCACATCCAGTTCACCCTGTGCACATTGACCGGCACGGCGACGTAATGCTGTTGATACTTCATCACGCTGCTCACGACGGGCGGCAGCAGCGCGTCCCAGTTGCCGGCCTTGGCAACGTCGTCCAGATTGGCCAAGACTCCCTCCTGTGCCCACTCCTGGATACCGGGGCCCTTCACCTGGGCGGCAGTGGGGGGCTTACCCGATACCACGCGCGATTTGAGCACCGTCATCGCTGTCTCGCCGCCGCCGCCGGCGACCGCGAAGTCCTTCCATTTGTCGCCCTTGCTCTCCAGAATCTTCTTCAATTCGGCAACCGAACGAGCCTCTCCACCGGATGTCCACCAGTGCAAGACTTCGACCTCGCCGGCAAACAACGGGGTCGTTTGCGCCAGGACGGCGGCCCCCAGCAGTGCTGCTGTCACAATTGATCGCTTCATCATGCATCTCCTCGTAATATGACGCTTGGTGGTCGCAGACCTCTGAAACTCGGAATCGGGACCATGTTCGAGCGCGCTCTGGATGGCGTGTGCAGTTTCATCCTGCGCGTGCGGGTCAGTCTCCCACGGAGACAATATCGCTTTCTTGACATAAGTCAACCAATAGCGAAGCACTGGAAACGCCGACAGTCCAGGCCTCGCGGTCGCTGTCTAACAGCGGCCTGGGCAGAGCATCGCGTGGCAGAATCGGCGCGCCAGACACGCCTGGCATACGGGTTTATCGGCTGATGGCAGCACTCAGCCGTTTACCGACTCAGGGACCGCGCAGTTGACTTTATTGCTCCGATGCCCGTGCTAACGGATGAAGGTTTGCGCTGGCGCATCGGCCCCGTAGCGGGCGATCAATTCGTCTATCTCGATCAGGAGCGCGTCATCGCGGTCCCCCTCGATCCCCCCCTGGCCGACCAGCCGGCTCACCATACCGTCGCGTAACGCTCGGAGCGTCGGCTTGTGAGGATCGCTCGAGTCGTTCATCGCAGTCTCGATCACTCGCGCTAGATCCTCGCTCGCCTTGGCATTGATGAATTCTCCGGCCGACGCGTCCTCGCCATAGCGGTTGATCAGATCGTCGAGCCCAATGCACAGCGATGTCCTATCCTGAGGATACGAGATCTCGCCTTCTTCCGACCATTGCACGCCACCAGCGACCAAGACAGCTCGTACGTCTGAGAGTGTCGGAGGCCGACTGCGGGCAGGGTCATTGACCACGGCTTCCAGGATTCTCGACAACCGGGGATCAACCAGCGTGGACGCGTCGCGCAGTCGTAGCATCGTCATTTCTTCACCTCCCTGCATCTCGATTCACTTCGACAGCCACGCTTTGAGCTCCTCGAGGCTGCGGGTGTTGAGCACATCGTGCTTCTCCAGCCATCCGCGCCGGGCCTGGCCGACGCCGAAGCGCAGCATGCCGAACTCGAAAGTGCTGTGCGCATCGGAGTTGATCGACACCAACACGCCTTCCTGTTTGGCCATCTGGCAGTAGGTGTCCAGCAGATCCAGACGCTCCGGGTGTGCGTTGACTTCCAGCGCGACGTTCCTCGATCTGGCCTTGCGGATGATCTTCAGCATGTCCACGTCGTAGGGCTCGCGTTCCTCGATCAGCCGGCCGGTCGGGTGGGCGAGGATGGACACGACGGGGTTCTCCAGCGCGCTGAGGATGCGCTGGGTCTGCTTGGCACGCGGGAGATCGAACTTGCTGTGCACCGCCGCCACCACGATGTCCAACTCGGCGAGCGCCGAGTCGGGCAGGTCCAGCGTACCGTCCTCCAGGATGTCCACCTCGATGCCCTTGAGCACCGTGAATCTCTCGAGCTCGCGGTTGAGCCGGTCGATCTCCGCTCCCTGCTTGGCGAGCCGCACCGGATCGAGCCCGCGCGCCACCGTCAGCCGCCGGGAATGCTCGGTGATCGCCATGTACTCCAGGCCGGCCGCCTGCGCCGCGTCCGCCATCTCGCGAATGGTGTTGTGCCCGTCGCTCGCCTTGGAATGGGCGTGCAGATCACCCCTCAAGTCGCCCAGCTCCACCAGCTCGGGCAGCTTGCCCGCCAGGGCCGCCTCGATTTCCCCGCGATCCTCGCGCAGCTCAGGCGGGATCCACGGCAGCCCGATGGCCTTGTACACCGAGTCCTCGTCGATCCCGGCTACCGGCTCGTCGCCTTTGAACACGCCGTACTCGTTGATCTTGAGGCCCTTGTCCTGGGCGATGCGGCGAATCGCGATGTTGTGCGCCTTGGAGCCGGTGAAGTACACCAGCGCCGCACCCCAGCTCTGTTTCGGGATGATCCGAACGTCGACCTGAATGCCCGATTTCAGGATTACGCTGCCGCGCGTGGGGCCGCTCGCGAGGATCTCTTTCACCTCCTCGTAAGCGGTGAAACGGTCCATCACACCCCCGCCCTCTTCCGCGGCTACCAGGAGGTCGATATCGCCTACCGTCTCGCGCATCCGGCGGAAGCTGCCCGCCATTGCCACCTCCTCCACGCCCGCGACTTTGCGAAGATACCCGGCGAACGCTTCGGCGTATTGGGCGGCCACGGCCAGCTTGAAGCGATGCTTCTGCGACAGATGGTCCTGGGCGGCCTGGAGAATATGTTGCTCCGTTTTCTCGCCGAACCCGTGCAGCTCCCGGATGCGGCCGTCCTTCGCCGCACGCAGGAGTTGATCGAGGGTCTGGATGTCGAGGTCGTGCCACAGCGTTTTCACACGCTTGGGACCCAGTCCGGGGATCCTGAGGAGCTGGGTGACCGCCGGCGGCACCTCCTTGTGCAGCCGTTCCAGGAACTGGCACTCGCCGGTCTCCAGGATCTCGTCGATCTTCCTGGCGAGATCCTCGCCGATGCCCGGAATGTCGGTGAGCGCCGTACCGCGCTCCTCGAGCTTCTTCACGTCCGTGCCCAGCTCGCCGATGGTGCGTGCGGCGTTCCGATAGGCGCGGACGCGAAACGTGTTCGCGCCCTGGATATCCAGCAGATCGGCGATCTCGTCGAAAATCGCGGCGATCGTGGCGTTGTGCACCGGCATGGTGTCGGCTCGTCAAGGAGCGGACGGGAGCGTGCTATCAGCAACGATCCGGGTCTCGACTCGGTCGGCACTGTACGCCAGCCATCTCGCCTCGATCACTCTTTCCCGTAGTCGAGCGGCCAGCGCCCGGCGAGATAATCGATGACCTGGCCGTCCAATCCATGGGACCGGTAGATCCACACCGGACCGTGCCGATCTAGCTTATTCAGGCGCTGGTGCCGGATATTCAGATCCTGGACCGCAAGCTCCTGCGCCGCATACCAGGCCACCTCGTCGGACGCACGTGGATCGGTACGATCGAACAGCCACTCGCTGAAGAAGAGGTCCTGGAGCTGCTCCAGCCGGTGGGCGAGCGCATCGTCGACGCGCACCGACGGGTCCAGCAGCGGTTGCGAGCGCGAATAGTTGTAGCGCCAGCCGCCATACAGGTCGGACCCCTCGGTGGCGAGGAATGCGGTGTCCTGGAGCGTATAGAAGTTCTGCAGCGTGAAATATCCGGGGACGTAGCCGTGATCCTTGAATCCGATCCACCAGCCCGAGAGGTCGACGCCGCCCTCCTCTTTCAAATAGCACACGGCACAGAGCAACCCAGCGCCGCGCGGCGCGTACGTCAAGAACGCTTCGTGTTCGGCTATGGCCATGATGTGGCAGTATCCAGTCGCCGGCGGCGCGTATGCCTTTTCCGGGCGTCGCGCTATTCGATGCCCATGCCGTGACGGCGCGCCCATTCCTTGGCGCGGGCAATGGCGACGCGGATCGCGAATCCCTCGTCATTGCCTTCCTCCAGCAGGGCGTTCGCGATCTCGATGGCTTTCGCACGCACATCGGCGTGCAGATGCGCCATCGCCGGCGGGTAGTAGGACTCGCTCCAGGGCATACGTCCGCCCTGTCAGCGCTTCCAGTGGACCCGCACGAGATACTCGTCCGGCGCAAAGTGGACTTCGAGCTCGCCTTTCCATGCGTGCTTCAGCGCCTCGCCGATGCGGCGGGGAAGGTGCAGGTCGGTCGTGGTGATCGTGATCTCGCCGTTCGCTTCGGCGATCTGCATGATCCGCTCGAGCGGATGCTCGGCTTTGGCGCGTGTCTCTTCATTGCGCACTAACCCGAGGATCTCGTCGCGGTGCTGCGCCAGGAAGGGTCCCGACAGCGTTACGTTGCCGGCCGGGTATTTGTCCTTCACCCGCTGGCAGGCCGGGCACGGATGCGCTTTCGCATTGGCGGGGAGCGGTTCCCACATCCAGCGCCCGTGTTCGAAGACCACACCGCAGGTGGGGCACACGGCGGGTCCCGGCGGCTTGTGCCGCTCGCGATAGGGGTCATGGCGGACCTCCTCGATCTGTCGATCCTTGCGGTGTCGCTCTTGACTGCGGGCTCGATCCTGTGTCGCCATATGTCTTGCTCCGGTTAAGGGGTCTTGGTGCCCGGGAACGATGCGGGCCTCAGCCTTCGTTCGCGCCCGGCCCGCCATCGCGCTGCCGTTGCCGCCAGGTCGAGTCGTGATGCTTCGTGTCCCCGCGTTGCTTGCGCCCATAGTCTTCGAGCTGGCGTCGCGCAGCGTCGAAGGCGTCGCGCAGTGCAACGTAGACATCCTCGCTCAGATCGCGGTTGACGACCACTTGGCCGCCGGGCACTTGCGCCTCGACGCGCACGTTGAACAGCTTGCCCTGGTTGTGGTGCTTGTGCGGCATTTCCACCGCCACATGGCAGCCGACCATTTGAGGGTAGAACTCCTCGAGCTTGGACACCTTCTCGCGGATGTGGGTCTCGAGCGCCTCCGAGCGGTCGACGTCGTGGAAAGTGATCTGAACCGGACGCTGCATCGATGCCTCCTCTCAATTTTGGCTCTTCGCGTAGTCGTGTGGCGAAATGCAACCTTATCACTCCGCCGGCAGCATGCAACTCAGTATCTTCAGCCGGACTCGCTGCAAGAGTTTATCCGGAGTTTATCCGGCCAACCTCTTTTAGTTGAAACAAAACGGCTTCGACGAGCTCCCACATTACTTACTTCGAACGGGCTGGACTTGATGCAGGTCAACCGGAGGCCAGGAGAGGAACAGCTGCGGCGGGTCCGGGGCTTGCCTACGGCCAGGACGTAGCGCCTGTGGAAGGTGATGAGCAATGAAGCCCGATCCCGGTTAAGCCTTAGTTGATCCTAGTCAAGGCCCGGGCGGTCTGCATGTCTTAGTTTGGCTTCTGCATAGTGATCTTCCTGCGGGCGTAGGCGTCTGGCTCGGAGCATGCCTCCGAGTGGGACCAGCGGAAGGTCGGCTGTGGTCACGCTCAACTGCGCAGGAGGGGCTGGAGAATGACCAAGGACACACATTTGATCTTCGTCAAAGAGTGGGAGCTCGACAGGCCGGCCACGGACGAGCGTGCGCGAGAGGTCGAGCTGGTCAAGCTGCCGGCGCCCGAGATAAGGCACGGATTGGCGCTGATGCTAGCGCTGAGGGATCGCCATAGCTCGCGGGAGTTCAGTCCAGCAGCTTTGTCCGAGCAGATGCTGTCCAACCTGCTCTGGGCTGCCTTTGGCGTGAACCGCCCGGAGAGCGGTGGACGAACCGCGCCCTCGGCGCAGAATTGGCAGGAGATCGACCTATACGTTGCGTCCGCGGCAGGGTTGTTTGTTTACGACGCCCCTAGCCATGCCCTGAAGCAGATGTTGAGGCACGATATTCGCAGCTCGACGGGTCTACAGGGCTTCGTCGGGGCAGCGCCAGTCGATTTGATCTATGTTGCAGACTTCTCCCGGACCGGGAACGCAGGCGAGGAGGAGAGGCGTTTGTACAGCGTCGCCAATACCGGGTTCATCGCCCAGAACGTATATCTGTTTTGCGCTTCCGAAGGACTGGCAACCGTCGTGCGCGGTGCGATCGACCGCCCGGCCCTGGCCAAGACGATGAGCCTCGCTCCTGACCAGCGCATCATCCTCGCGCAAACCGTCGGCTACCCACCAAAGACCCATTGACCTCATCGAGGTATCGAACCCGCCCGCTCGGGGGCATTTCCGTCCCCGTGCCTACGCCTTGCCTCCGGAAACAGTGTATCAGGCGCTCGCGTCACGAATGAAAGTGTGCGACAAGGGTCCTGATAGTTGCCATGAGCAAGTTACACCCGCGATAACGGACTTCAAGTGGCCAAAACCGATCCGCAACGCGTCTTGCACATCGATGCCGCCTATGGGGAAGGTGGCGGACAAGTGGTGCGCACCGCTGTTGCCCTCGCTGCAATCACGGGAACCCGCTTGCACTTGCGCAACATCCGTGCTCGGCGTAGCCCCTCGGGGCTCGCGCCTCAGCATCTGGCTGCAGTTCGTGCAGTGGGAGCGCTGTGCGGCGGGCATTGCGAAGGGCTGGAGCTGCGCGCGACCAGCTTTGATTTCGTTCCCGTGCACCCGATTGGCGGGGACTTCAGTTTCGATATCGGTACCGCTGGCAGCATCACCCTGGTGCTTCAGGCGGTGCTTCCGGTGACTATTCATGCGCCTGAGCCTTGCCGCATTCGGATCATCGGCGGTACCGACGTGCGTGCCGCGCCGCCGATCGACTACTTCATTCATGTGCTCTTGCCACTCCTCGCACGTATGGGACTGAACGCCGTCTGTAGCGTGCGGCGTCGGGGGTACTATCCGCGCGGCGGCGGAGTGGTCGAGCTGACGACGGAACCGGGAAGGCTAGCTCCGTTGGAACTGATTTCGCCCGGCAGGCTGCTGGGAGTCGAAGGCCGGGCGCACGTCGCCAATCTTCCAGCCCACATCCCGGATCGCATGATCGAAGCGGCGCTGAGCCGAATGCATGAAATCGGCGCAGCGGCGACCATCGAGCGAGCCGTACTTCAAGGCGACGATGTCATTGGCCATGGCGGGGCAGTCGCGTTGTGGGCACGGACAGACCACTCGGTTCTAGGTGCCGCGCGAGTTGCTGAACGAGGGGTCCCAGCCGAAACGCTAGGTGATTCAGCGGCTGCAGAGCTAGTGGCAGACCTCAAAACCGGTGCGACCTTGGATCTGCACGCGGCCGACCAGATGCTGGTCTACATCGCGCTCGCAGGCACCGGATCCACCTTTACCGCCCGTGCGGTATCTCTGCATGCCGAGACCGCTATGTGGCTGATTGGGCAATTCCTTCCGGTTCGGTTCCGCATTACCAATGCAGGTCCCCTGAAGCGGATAGAGGCGGTTTCGGCGAATGAGGAAACCAGCGACTAGTCTTCAGGCTGTGCGCCCGCCATTCAATCCGTATTGCGATACAGCGCCTCGATTTTCCCCTTGAACTGCTGCGCAAGGGTCTCACGTTTCAGCTTCATCGTCGGCGTGATGAAACCCGCTTCGACTGTCCATGGCTCGCTCGTCAGCCACACTTTGCGCACGCGTGCGTAGATCGGGAATGGCTCCAGGCGTGCTGCGACTCGAGTCATAGCCGCCTTGATGGCGAGCGCGGAGGCAAGCGCTGACGGGTCTTCCGATGCAAGTCCCAAGCTTCCGCACAACTCGCTCCATGCATCCCTATTCACAACCAGCAGGGCACCGAGGTAGGGTTTGCCTTCGCCCACCACCATGGCCTGTTCGAACAACGGATCGCCGGTGATCGCCGCCTCCAGATCGAAGGGCGCGACTTTTTCGGCGCTGGATAAAACCAAAATCTCCTTTATGCGGCCAGCGATGTAAAGCCGACCCGCTTCAAGGCGCCCGATGTCGCCGGTATGAAGCCATCCGTCGGCATCGATAGCCCGGCGCGTGTCCTCGGGCTGGTTCCAGTACCCGCGCATGACACCCGGGCTCTTAACCTGCACTTCATCGTTTGCGCCGAGCCGCAGTTCAACGCCCGGCAGCGGAACACCGACGGATGACGGTTGATTGTCGGCTGCGATGTTACACGAGACCACCGGCGCCGCCTCCGTGAGGCCGTAGCCTTGCAGCAGAGGCAGTCCCATCCCGATGAACCAGCGCGAAAGCTCGGGGGCCAGCGCAGCGCCGCCACTGACGCAGACTCGCAGCCTTCCACCGAGTCTGCCTCGTATGCGGCGCGCGATGATGCGCTGCAGGATCCAGCAGAGCAGCCGCTGCGCCGCGCTCAGGCGTTGGCCGCGACCTTGCGCGGCCTCGAAACGCTTCCAGCCCAGCTCCGCTGTCTTTCGCACGAGATGCTGTGTGGCTTTCGAACTGTGACGAAGCCCCTCCTGCATCCGTGTATAGGCGCGCTCATAAATACGAGGGACAGAGATCAACACCGTCGGGCGCACGCGCCGTAGGTCTTCGGCGAGATCCTGCACCGAGCGCGCGAAGGCCACGGTGCTCCCGCACATCATCGGGACGTAATAGCCAGCGGTGCGTTCGAAAGCGTGAGAGAGCGGCAGAAATGACAAGTAGAGATCCTCGCGGTACGACGGGACGTGGGCAAGCACAGCCTCGGCATTCCGCAGGATATTGGCATGCGACAGCATCACGCCCTTCGGCGGACCGGTCGTGCCCGAGGTGTAGGTCAAGGTCGCCACGGCCTCCGGGTCTCCCACATCGGTTCCAAGGCCAGCCGCCTCACCCGCCAGCCACGTTTCCATAGCCTGCCATGAGAGCCCCGATTCCGTAGGCTCCGCAGGTTCGCTCTGCAGGCACAAGACCTGCGTCAATGCGGGGAAGCGGGAACGCAGAGGTGCCAGGCGACTCCATTGCTCGGCACTTCCCAGGAAGAGCAATCGCGCTCCGGAGTCGGCGAGGATGTGAGCGATGTTTCCGGGGCTGTCGGCCGGGTAGAGCGGGACTACGATGAGACCGTGCGCCTGTGCAGCGAGATCGAAACACACCCACTCCACACTGTTGCGCAAGAGGATTGCGACCCGCTCACCCGGCACCAACCCGGTGTTGGAAAGACTGCCGCGCCACCTTCTCACCAACGCAAGTATTTCGCTCCAGGTGTAGCTGCACCATCGCGCGGCATGCTCATCGTACTGGCGATACGCCTCGGCGTGCGGCGCACGCTCGCACCGGCGCTCGAGCAAACCCGGCAAGGTCGCGGCTTTCGCCGCTGAGATCAGATCGAGGTTGAGATGTGCCATTCACGCCTTGCTGCGATGCAATCTCGATCATGACGCCGGCGCGCTGGCGGTAGCGCCAGAGTGTTGCTCCGGGAGGTTCCCTTTTTCTGGTTGCGGCGCCATCGCGTGTTCCGCGTCGCGCTTCAGGCGCTCCACCACCTGCCCAACCGTGAGATGCTCTCGACCCACCCGCAGCGCCTCCGCTGCGCGGTGGGCCGCATCGTATAGAACCGGGAACATGAAGCGCGGTAGATCGACGTGAAAATTGTCGGGGACTTTGGTCGACGCGGATACATCGAACAGCAGCTGCCGCTGCGCTCGCACTATGCTCGCGGGCATGTGCGGTATGCGCACGACCGCGTGCTCTGCGAGCTGGCTCTGCAAAGCGGCGACGGCGGACCTGAACAGTACATCCTTGTCTGCGGCAACCTGTTCGAGCAGGCGGGCAGCCGCAAAGCAATGCATCGCCTCCTCGGCCCGCCCCGCCTCCTCGTTGACGGCTTCCACCCAGTCCGCCACTGTGCAGGCGCGACCCTCCTCCCGCGCAACGGCTTCCAGCTCAGCCCTCAACGGCGCGACTTGCTCCTCGCTGAGCTTCGCATTCGCATCGAGGTTCACGCCGGGCAGGTCTGCCATCGACTTCACCAGCTTGACCCCGTCCGCGGTCGCCACGGCATAGCCGATCAACGTAGCGGCCGATCCCGGAACAGCAACTTCGAGCTTTCGCATGCAGCGTGGCGCATTGCGGGCAAGCACCGCCGCCAACACAGACTCGAACACCGGCTCTCCCCATGCAGCGAAGTGCAGCGGCGCCTCCAACTCGGGCGAGCCTCGCTCATACAGCTCGCGCGAGGCAGTCAAGGCGGTGCCAGCGGGAACGCCGGGTACATTCTCGAGAAGCAAGACGCTGCCTTCCCGCACGTCGAGCTTGCGGCATCCGAGCGCCTTCAGAAAAGCCGACCTCAGGAACGCGGCGAAAACGCCTTCCAGTGTCACCGGCAGCGACTGCTGCCCCGCCACTCTCGAATACATCTCGTACTGCTCTTGCGCGGGAATGTCGAACGCTGCGTTACGGCGCTCGAGCTCCTCGAGCCGCACCCGAACCCGGGCCTCGAGCGTCTCGCCGGAAAGTCTGCGCTGCGCCAGCTCCTGGAATTCGCGAGGCGAGACGGGCAGCAACGAAATATTTTGCCGGCCTACCGTCGCCATGATCCCTTCCAGCCTGGTGAGCAGCCGCCCGTACACGAACTGCTCCGCGGAATCCGGATAGCACAGGTTCAGCACCTGGATCTCGTCGTGGCGCTGGCCGATACGGTCGATCCTCCCGATGCGCTGTTCCACCTTCATCGGATTCCAGGGCAGGTCGTAATTGACCAGCAGGTCGGCCGTTTGCAGATTCAGTCCCTCGGCCGCCGCGTCTGTGCACAAAAGGACATCGATGTCTCCGCGCAGAAAGCGCCGGTTGACTTCCTCGCGTGAGGTGTCGATCCAATCGACAGCCTCTGGAGCCCGATAGCGACATGCCGGCCCCGAATACCAGCCCAATCGCATGGTGCGATCCGCCGCAACCAAGCGCAACGCAATATCGGTGAGCGTGTCGAAGAACCTCGTGAATACGACCGTCTGACGAATTCTGTTGCCGTTCCCTTGTCTGCGCCCCTGCAAGGAGTCGAGCAGGACTTGGAACTTGGAAGGCCTGGCGGAGAGATCACGCAGTTCCTCCAGGATCGATTCGAGCTCCAGCTTCTCCCAGGTCAGATCTGCGGGCGTTCGCCAGCGCAGAAACGCTGCGCAGGCGTCTTCATCCCCTTCGTCGGTCTCGAATAAGGCCTGCTCCAGATCTTCGTACGGTTCGTCGGCTGGTGACACGGTGCTCAATCTCAGCGCGTGTGAGACCTTGTCGTGCCTGCGCTCGAGCGTGCACCGGATCGCATACAAGCTCGAAGCAAAGCGCAGCTGCAGAAAATTGAGAAAGAATCCGATTGCGTTTCGCATCGCTCCGCTGCCGGTCAGGCGCGCCGTCAACTGTGCACAGTAGCCCTCCAGACGCTCATACACGCCCGCTTCCTGGCCCGTGAAGTGGATCTCCGGTATGGGCAGCAGTATTCTCTTCGGCAGCTTGCCGGTGAGATCGCCGCGCGCCCGGTATTCCTCCAACAAAGCCCTGGTATGGCGAAGCATCGTTCTGCCCAGGGGCGCCGCGGCAAAAAGCAATCGGCGCACCGCTTCTCTGGCGCGCGGCGAAAGCGAGCGGGCGGGATTCGCGAGCCAGCCCTGCACCTCCTCTTGCTGCTCTCCGGCGATCACCGTCGCTTTGATGTATTGCCATTGACCGGGGTCTTGCTGCTCGACCGCACGCACGGCACGATTCAGGAAGGCCCACTCGTGTTCATCAAGAGTGCCGCTGCGCCGCAGCTTGGAAAGCAACTCGTAGTAGCAAAAGGTAAGGGAGGGGTCGTAGAGGAATGCGCCAGCCCGCCGCGTCAGGCGCACCAGGTCGGCCGCCTCCACTTCATGCAGTTGCATCGGTGTCGCCGTCGCCAGCCACAGGCTCCGGCTCTTGGGCCGGACCAGCTTCTCGGTGAGCGCATAAAGCTGATTGTAGTGCGGGTGCCCGGCGGTTCCTTGGGTGGGGTTGGCGCGCCGCGCGCACTGTGCCTCATCGAGCACCGTAAGCTCGAATTCATGCGCGCGCTCCAGGTCCTCCCTGCGGCCGGCCCGAACCATCAAACCGGTCGAAACGATGGTAAGCGGATGTTCGTACAGCGACTGCGCCTGCGTAACTTGCACAGACGGCAGCAGCCAGGAATGCTGCACACCCCCTCCCGATAGCGCTCGCGCGAACGGCAAGAAGAACTTCTGCCCCATCTCCCGTTGCCACTGAGCCGTCAGATGGGCGGGCGCCGCGATGAGAATGCTCCTGAGATAGCCCGACAAGTAGAGCGAGCGCATGGCGAGCCCGCACTCGATGGTCTTGCCCAAGCCGACTTCGTCACACAACAGAAAACTGTAAGGCCAGTCTTGGATCAGTCTGCGCGCGACGATCCGTTGGTGCGGCCATGGCTCTACACTGGCCGACTCCATGCCCACGTATTTTCCACCCGGTAGCCGCGGTGCGTCCCTGATCAGAGCGAAGATGAGCCACTCGAGGGGAGCCGGCTTACGAACCCTGGGCACGGACAGCGAGCTGCGTGGACCGGCGCTGCCTCGCCGGGGTCCAGAAGCCCTATGTCTTCCGCCATGCACTGTTTGCCACATCGCAGTCTGCTGTTCTCGAGGTCGCGTCTCACGCGCTGCTACGTGTCGGCGCTGCCGAGCTCGGTTGCCTCGAGATGCGATGGCCCGATCGACGAGCCCGCCGCCAGCCGCCGATAGTACGCAGCGCACTCGGGTTCCCGGCCGCGCACCACGCGTTGCCCGCGGAGCGGGCCCCGCGTCTCCGTTACGACTGTGCACTGCTGCTCGGCTTGCCTATCGTTATAGGCGTAGATCACGACCCAATCGGATATTCTGTTCAGTTCGTGTGCGCGCGCTGTGTTGGAGTAAAGCGCAGTAAGGTTCCAACACCCTCGGCTTGTGTGCAGGATCGGCAGCCAACTCTTGCCCTCGGGGATGGTTTGCAGCGTGCCAACAGGATCGATTGTGCCGCGCAGCCGTTCCAGCTGATTCCAACGTCCCGTTGCCGTTGACGACATGCCTTGCGCGTCTTCTCTATGGACACGAGCAGTCAACCGGCGGAGGCCGGCCCTGCGTCTGCAAGATGCAGCGTAAACCACTCCACCGCGAGACGTGCCACTTGCTCCAGCGCCCCTGGCTCCTCGAAGAGATGCGTCGCGCCGGCCACGATCTTAAGCTCCTTCATGCAGCGCAGACGGTCGTGTGCCGCCTGATTGAGCTCGATGACCTCAGTATCCCTCCCGCCCACGATCAGCAGCGTCGGGGCTGCTACCGCAGCTAATGCCTGGTCTCCGGTAAGGTCCGGCCGGCCACCGCGCGACACGACCGCCTTCACCTCACCCGGCATCGCCGCCGCAACCCGCAGCGCGGAGGCTGCGCCTGTGCTTGCGCCGAACAAACCGATCGGCAGCGTTCGTGTCGCCGCCTGCTTCCGCAAGAAACGCACTGCATCGGCCAGCCGCCCGGTCAACAGGTCGATGTCGAAGCGCATCTCATAGTCCCGGTCTTCTTCGGCCGTCAGCAGATCGAGCAGCAGGGTACCCAGGCCGGCGCCGTTCAGCTCTTGTGCGACATAGCGGTTGCGCGGCGAATGGCGCCCCGAACCGCTCCCGTGAGAGAACACGACGACACCGGATGAAGTTCGGGGCAGCTCCAGTATGCCTTCCAGCAGGACTCGGCCAGACGGGACCGAGACCAGAGCCTCACCGCGCGCCGCTCTCACCGGATCCCTCCTTGATGAGCTTTGATCGGTTGCTTGCCGAGCAGGGCAACGACCTCCTCGTCTTCGACTTGATGGAATTCCCCATAGAACTGCCCCACCGCGTGGAAATACTCGGGCGCTTCCAGGCAGACTATCTCGTCCGCGTAAGGCCGCACGCGCTCGAGACTGTCGGCGGCTGCAACCGGGACCGCGCACACGAGGAGCTGCGGCTGCTTTGCGCGCGCAGCATGTAGGGCAGCAATCATCGTTGCGCCGGTCGCCAGCCCGTCATCGACCACGATCGCGATGCGATCCTTGGCGTCGATCGGCGGTCGATTGGGCGTATACAGCGCCCGCCGCTTGCGGAGCGTCTCGAGCTGCCTTTCCTTCTCCTGCTCCAAGTACCTGGGATCGGCTCCGGCGCTGGCTGCGTGTGGGGCGACATACGTCCAGCCGGTCTCGTCGATCGAACCGACCGCGAATTCGGGGCTGATCGGCGAGCGCAGCTTGCGCACGAGCACGACATCGAGCTCGCCGCCCAGCTCGTCCGCGACTACCCGGCCCATCTCGACCGCACCACGCGGAATCGCAAGCACCAAAGGGTTGCGCCCGTGGTAGCGCATCAGCGCTTTCGCCAGTTGCCTCGCCGCGTCGGCTCGGGATGCAAAAACAATTGCCATGACAGCTTCCTCCTGCCTCTTGCGAGGCGCAGGTCGAGGCCGGTTCGGCCTTTCCGCTATTCCTCGAACCAATACTCGCCGGTAAACTGAGCCGACAATGCGGGGGCTCCCACAATGCGCTCGGCCGTTGTGCGGATCGTGCCACGGATCCGGCTGAACCTGTCGAATGCACGTACCTGATGGCCGGGGACATCGCCGACGTCGATCACGTGCTCTTCCGTATAGCGGCTTGCGGCCGGCGGAGCGGTGTAAGACAGAGAGTACTTCTGTTGCGACCACGCCTCCAGTGGCGCAAGACTGCCGGCAAGACCGATGACCGCCAACCCCAACAGGCTGCCAATGCCATGTAAATGCGTGACTTTCATTGTGGATCCCCCTCATGGTTCGCGGATCGGGGCGCTCGAGCTATGTGCACACCCGAAACGGGTCGGTGCACCTCGGAGCCTTACAGAAGGGCTCGATCGGCCCCCCGCAATCATTTGTACGCGCGATCTAGAGGTACTGGTTGATCCAAGTCAAGCTGCTGACTCTACGGATCGATCCGGCAACGGCCTTAGTCTGCATCATCCCTATTGACCGGGATCAACCCGATTTCTGGGCAGACGGCTTATCCTTCTTGTTTCGAGGGTTCCGATCGATGCCGTGGATGAAATGGCTGCCATGGCGCTTCCTAGTCCGCCGGGTCGCGCGCGCACATGGCTTTCTCGACCCAGTCGCCCTGCTGGCACGCCTGCATCGGTTCGCGCAACCGAGCGAGGTGGGCGAGCCGATCGAGCTGCTTCGGGCCGGGGTGGTGTTTCACGCACGCGGCCTCATCAACAGTCGCGTCATCCAGCATAACCTCGACTGGGTCTGGCCTTACTGGATCGAGCGCCAGTTCGACCCCAACGACGACGCATTCGTCCCGCGCGCCTTTTCGATCACTCACGTCAATCTCACGCACCGCAACTGGACAGCGGTCGGCCAGCCCGACTGCCCCGAGCTGCCCATCATCGATCCACGAGGACTACTCACGCCGCTGTACGACGGCTGGTCTCTGGATGCCTGGGTCGTGACCGATGATGGTCGCGAGCTGCTGCCGTCCCGCGCATTGTCAGTTTCGCAAACGCTCAATATGACCGGGCGGCTGGCAGTGACTACCCAAACCAGCCAGGACGCCTTGGCACTGAAGACCGCGGCGTCGGTTCAACTCGAAGCGGGCCTGCCCGTTTGTCACCAGGTCATCGAGGCGCGCAGCGACACGCCGGGCTGGTTGGTCCTGGCGCTGCGCCCTTACAACCCGGAGGGAATCAGCTTCATTCATCAGGTGATGCTGTGCTCGCAGCGGACGAGCTGGACCATTGACCGGGATGCAACCGTTGAATTCGACGTCGCAGCCGAGCGCCATCACGTTTCGAAATATCGGGCCGGCGACGTGCGGATACACCTGCGCGATCCGGACGACCACGAGCTGGGGGAATGCGACGTGGGCATGGCTACGGCGGCGGCAATGTTCAGACTGGAGGCGGGAGAGCCGCGCGATCTACGCGTGCGGGTACCGCTCTCCAATGCTCCCAAGACCGGACGAGCCAACGTCTCCTGGACCGAAGGTCTCCGTGGGCACTGTCGGCTGCGCATTCCCGACCAACGCCTGCAATTCCTCTACGACGCAGCGTTGAGGACCTTGGTCCTCCACTCCCCCGACGACGTCTACGCCGGCCCGTACACGTACAAGCGGTTCTGGTTCCGCGACGCCACCTTCATCGTTCACGGACTGCTGTGCGCCGGGTTGATCGAACGCGCAGAGCGCGCCCTCGACCGCTTCCCTCCGCGCCAGACCGCCCTGGGCTATTTTCACTCGCAGGAAGGCGAATGGGACGCCAACGGCGAAGTGTTATGGATCATGCTCCGGTTCTGCCAGCTCACCGCCCGCCCGCCGAAGCCGGACTGGTACACGGTGGCCGTAAGGGGCGCGCGCTGGATTGTGCGCAAACGCCTCGCCGAAGACGGCGACACCCCGCACGCGGGACTGCTGCCCGCAGGGTTCAGCGCCGAGCATCTCGGACCCAACGACTACTACTACTGGGATGACTTCTGGGGCACGGCCGGCCTGCACGCAGCCGCAACGCTTTGCGAGCGAATGGAGCAAAGAGCGCTGCACGAGGAATTTACGCAAGAGGCGCAAGCGTTTCAACGGGCCATCGATCGCAGCCTCGCCAAAGTGCAGGATCGTCTCGGCCGGGCGGCCATGCCAGCCTCGCCCCACCGCCGGCTGGATGCGGGGGCCATCGGTTCGATCGTCGCCGGCTACCCGCTGCAGCTATGCGCGGCGCATGACCCGCGGCTGCTGGACACCGTCGCATTTCTGCTGACCAACTGCTTTGTCGATGGCGGATTCTTTCAGGACATGATTCACTCGGGCATCAATCCCTACCTCACCTTGCATGTCGCACAGGTACTGCTGCGCGCCGGCGACGTGCGCTCGTTGGATCTGGTGCAGGTAGTTGCGGCGCTCGCCTCTGCCACCGGTCAGTGGCCCGAGGCGATCCATCCCCGGACGCGAGGCGGCTGCATGGGGGATGGCCAGCACGCGTGGGCGGCAGCCGAATGGGTGCTGATGATGCGTAACTGCTTCGTGCGCGAGGAGGCTGACCGGTTGGTGCTCGCGTCTGGAGTCGCTCACGCCTGGCTCGAAGCCGGCACCGCGATCTCCTTTGGTCCAGCGCCGACCGCATTCGGACGCGTGTCGGTGGACATCAGTGCGGAAGGCGCCGGAACTGCACGGCGCGTGCGCGTTTCGTGGCACGGCGATTGGCATGCAGCCGTGCCGCCGGTCGAGGTGCGGTTGCCGGGATTCCCGCTGGCGACGGCAGGGCGCGAAGAGACCTCCATCGTGCTGCGGGCTGCAGGTGACGCATGAACATCGTGATGCTGACCAACACTTACACTCCGCACGTGGGCGGGGTGGCACGCTCTGTGGACGCCTTCACCACGGAGTACCGGCGCCGCGGCCACCGAGTGCTGGTGGTGGCCCCGGAGTTCCAAAACCAGCCGCAAGACGAGTTGGACGTGCTGCGCATTCCGGCGATCCAGAATTTCAACGGCAGCGACTTCTCGCTGGTGCTGCCCGTGTCCGGCTTGCTCACGCAGGCTCTGGACGCATTCCAGCCCGAGATCGTGCATGCCCACCACCCTTACCTGCTCGGGATGACGGCCCTGCGCATCGCGCGCTACCGCCGACTGCCCCTGGTATTCACGCATCACACCTTGTACGAGCAGTACACACACTACGTGCCCGCCGAGTCGCCGGCGCTGAAGCGCTTCGTGATCGATCTGGCCACGCGTTACGCGAATCTCGCCGACCAGGTCTTCGCACCCAGCGAGAGCATCGCCGTCCTCTTGCGCGAGCGCGGCGTCCGTGTGCCGATCGCCATCGTACCCACGGGCGTGGACGTCGAGCACTTCGCGAACGGAGATGGCGCAGGCTTCCGGGCGACGATGGGGATTCCTGCCGATGCGTTCGTGGTGGGCCACGTCGGGCGCCTGGCGCATGAGAAGAATCTGGAATTTCTAACCGAAGCGGTCGCCCGATTTCTCGGGAGCGAGCCCCGTGCCTATTTCCTCGTCGCCGGCCAGGGGCCCTCGGAGGCGCGGATCCGGGCCATCTTCTCTCGCCACGGCCTCACCGAGCGGCTGCACGCCATCGGCATCCTGGAGCGCGAACGGCTGCCCGATGTCTATCATGCCATGGATGTGTTCGCCTTCGCCTCGAAGAGCGAGACCCAGGGCATCGTGCTCACCGAGGCGATGGCGGCAGGCGTGCCGGTCGTCGCGCTGGATGCTGCCGGTGCGCGTGAGACCGTGAACGATGGAGCCAATGGCCGCTTGCTGCGCGAAGAGACTCCCGAGGCATTTGCGGCCGCGTTGCAATGGGTAGCCGGCTCGGCTCCAACCCAGCGGCTGGCGCTCAAACAGACCGCCAGAGAGACCGCTAGCGCGTTTTCCATGCAGGCCTCGGCGACCAAGGCGCTTGCCTGTTACGAAGCACTGCGTGGGCAGGTCGTGGCATCCCGCGCCCAGGCCGATGCGCAGCTCACACCCTTGCTGCGGCTGATTCAGGCGGAGTGGGACATCGTGCAGGGAATGCTGCGCGCTGCCGGGGCTGCATTGGGCGGCTCGCAGTCGCCCGACAAGGTACCCTGAGTGATCAGCCGTATCGAGCTCCTGGTGCGGCGTTTGCGCCGGCGATTCAGCCGCAGCGAATGGCTCGCGCGGTTGCTGCAGCTACCGGTGTCGGCGGGCACCGAGACCGCCCCCGGCCTAGTGATGATCCAGATCGATGGGCTCTCTCATAGCGAGCTCGAGCGCGCGATGGAGCGCGGCGAGGTGCCGTTCATGCGCCGTCTCATCGAGCGTGAACACTATCGGCTGCAGCGACACTACGCAGGCGTACCCAGTATGACCGCGGCGTTCCAGGGCGAGCTATTCTACGGTGTCAAGACCGCGGTCCCGGCCTTCGGCTTCATGGAGCGCCAAACCGGGCGTCTCGTTCGTATGTTCGAGCCGGGCACCGCGGGCCGTGTCGAGGCCAGGCTGCAGGCCGCAGGCAACGAACCGCTTCTCGCACGCGGCAGCTGCTATGCCGACAACTTCGCCGGTGGCGCGGCCGAAGTGCACTTCTGCCCTGCGTCGCAAGGGTGGGGACCCGCCTTGCGCGAGGCGCACCCGCTGGCGGTGGCATTGCTGATCTTCAGCAACGGCTACAGCTTTCTGCGCATGATGGTGCTGTTGTTCGTCGAAATAGCGCTCGCCATCGTCGACTGCGTACGCGGCGTGATCGACGGCCAGGACGTGCTCGAGGAGATCAAGCTCGTTCCGATTCGAGTCGTGATCGCCGTCGTGTTGCGTGAGCTGGCGACGATCGGCGCGAAGATCGATGTCGCAAGAGGCTTGGAAATCGTGCATGTGAACTTTCTCGGCTACGACGAGCAAGCTCATCGCCGCGGTCCGTCGTCGCACTTTGCGCACTGGACCCTCCAGGGCATCGACGACGCGATCGCCCGGATCTGGCGAGGTGCGCATCAATCAGCCCGCCGCCACTACGACATCTGGGTTTACTCGGACCACGGCCAGGAACAGGTCCGCTCCTACGACAAGATACATGGGCGCGGCCTCGCGGAAGCCTTGGCCGAGGTGTTCGCTAAGCATGAGGGCAAGCCCATCGCCTATCGCTCCAGTGGACACCGCGGCGTGCAATTGCAGCGCGTGCGGCTGCTCGGCGGCAGATGGCTACAAAATCTGTTTCGCGTGGCCAACCATCCGCAAGAAGGGCCCGCTCTTCCGCAATTGACGGTTGCACCGCTCGGCCCGCTCGTGATGATCTATTACGACAGGGCATTGGCGCCCGGCGAACGCAACTCACTCGCCCGCGCGATCGTGGAGCACGCGAAAGTACCGATGGTCTTGCTGAAGGAGGCTGCGGCCGCTCGCGCTTTCACGGCCGAGGGCGAATTCGCGCTACCGCAGGAGGGCGCTGGCGTCCTCGGAGCCGACCACCCGTTTCTCCATCAAGCGATGCAAGACTTGATCGCGCTGTGCCACCACGACGATGCCGGTGACTTCATCGCCTGCGGATGGCGCGCGGGCCTCCCCGCCGTCACTTTTGCGATCGAGAACGGCGCCCATGGCGGCGCGGCGCCCCATGAGACCAGCATCTTCACGTTGACGCCTGCCGATATCGATCTCCCGTTGAGCGGTGGCACCTACGCACGACCCACAGACCTGCGGCAGGCCGCGCGCCGCTTTCTGGGCCGCGGCGCGATGGACACTGCCAAAACACCGAGATCGAACGCTGCACGGCCCGATACCTTGCGCATCATGACCTACAACGTGCATAGCTGCATCGGCATGGACGGCAAGCTTGCGCCGGAACGGGTAGCTAGAGTCATCGCGCGCTACGCTCCGGATATCGTCGCACTGCAGGAGCTCGACGTCGGCCGAGTGCGCACCAGGGGCGTCGACCAGGCGCGTCTGATCGCGCGTTGCCTGGAGATGGAATTTCACTTCCACCCGGCCATCCATCTCGAGGAGGAACGCTATGGCAACGCCATTCTCACGCACTTGTCCATGCGTCTCATCAAAGCCGGGTTGCTGCGCGGTGTCCCGCGCAAGTCGAGCATCGAGCCACGGGGCGCGGTGTGGGTGGCCATCGATGTGGGCGGTGAAGAAATCCAGGTGCTGAACACTCACCTCGGACTACTGCCCAGCGAGCGTAACTTGCAGGCCGAGGCGCTGTTAGGAACGGAGTGGCTCGCGCACCCGCAGTGTGGCGGCCCCACGATTCTGTGCGGCGACTTCAACGCGCTGCCCTCTTCGACCGCATGCCGGCGGCTGCGCGCCCGCCTCAATGATGCACAGATGGAGCTGCTGAACCATCGCCCCCAAGGCACGTGGCCCGGGCGTCTTCTCCCGGCCCGCATCGATCACGTGTTTGTCGATTCCCGTTTCGAAGTGATCAACGCCGAAGTGCCGAATACGGGACTGACCCGGGTCTCCTCCGACCATCTGCCGCTCATCGTCGAAGTGCGAATCCCGCGCAGGCTACCCAACGAAATGCCTCAGCTTGAGCACACTGGCGCGCCGGCAACCTCGTTCCTGCAATAGGACCACTGGCTGTACCGCCGGGGACAAGTTTTCTTTACTCAATTTGACCGCTATCGTGCCGCCACGGATATCCAGCCGGATACTGCTGGTTCATGTTCTCGCCCGGACGTTGCCTTGCGGTAAAAGGGGAGTCGACCACACCTG
Source organism: Gammaproteobacteria bacterium (assembly GCA_041487115.1). GTDB lineage: Bacteria > Pseudomonadota > Gammaproteobacteria > Burkholderiales > SHXO01 > SHXO01. The sequence goes on along the minus strand of JBGPMS010000023.1, from coordinate 1,889 downwards.
CTCGTCAGATTCGGCCAAACTCCTTGAGCAGATCTTCAACGGTCTTGCCTTTCGCGACCCATTCCCGCGTAGACTGCTCCCGCGCAGCCTGCTCGCGAGCAGCCTTCAACACCTTCTCGGCTTCCGCGAGCGGGACCACCGTAACGCCGATCTCATCGGCGATCACGAAATCGCCGGGATGCACGGTGACACCTCCGCAGCAGATCGGAATGTTGATGGACAGCTCCTCTTTGCGCCCGGAGAGCATCGTGTGCGTACCGCGCGGCGTGATTGCTCGTGTCCAGATCGGAAAGCCGATGTCGCGCAGCTCATCGACGTCCCGGCCAGCGCCGTCGATCACCATCGCGCGAATGCCGCGGTTCTTCGCCAACCCTCCCATCAGACCGCCGCAGACCGATGTCTCGGTATCGCCGCCGGCGTCGACGACGATGATGTCGCCGGGTTGCCCCATCTCCAGCGCCTTCAGTGGATCGACCAGATCTCCCTGCGAGAGCTGAACCGTCAGGGCCTGCCCGACGGCCTTGGCGACGAACGGCGGCTTGATACTGCTGTGCATCACGCCCTGCCGATACTGCACGTCAGCGAAGACGCATGACGCGCTGTAGCAAACAGCCACCTCGGTGAATGCCTTGAGCAGATCCGGCTGGCGTTGGAACTCGCGGAGCTCTTTCAACATGTCATTACTCCTTGCCTGCAATCATAAGTGGTGTGCTCATTCTGGCCAGCGACCATGAACCGTCGGCCAAGCGCACTCTGTTGACTGGATTGTTGGGCCGCTGGCCGGTGAGAACGCGCGCGACTTCGCTCGCAGCAACCTCTCTTGCCATCTGGATCGATTCTTCCGAGTAGTACGCTGAGTGTGGAGTGACGATGACATTGTCCAGGGTGAAGAGCGGATTGTCCCTCGGCGACCATTGGCCCCGCTTGGCAGGTTCCTCTTCCAGGTCATCCAGCCCGGCGCTCGCAATCCATCCTTCTCGCAGGCCGCGATAGAGCGCCCCATTGTCGACCTCGGGACCGCGCGCGGTATTGATGAGAATGGCATTGCGCTTCATGCGCTTCAGTTCCGCCTCGCCGATGAAGTGGCGGGTTTCCGCGGTCAACGGTGCCTGCAGCACCAGGTAATCGGATTGCTCGATCAATTTGTCTTTGTCGACTCGGGTGACCCCGTACTGCGCGAAGACCGAATCCTCGACGTAAGGATCGCAGGCCATGACGCGCAAGCCGAATCCGGGCGCCCGTACGGCGATCGCACGAGCAATCCTGCCCAAAGCGAGGATGCCCAGAACGCGGCCGCGCAACCGATACGCCGGTCGGCCGGCCTTCCAGCTCCAGACACCGGCGTGGGTGGCACGATCGTAGTCGAGCAGCCGTCGTGCCAGGGCCAGGATCAAGGCCATCACGTGGTCGGCGACCTCCTCGGTGCAGTAGTCGCGGACGTTCGTCACCAGAATCCCGCGCTGGGTTGCCAACTCGACATCGACGTTGTCGACGCCGATGCCGTACCGCGCGATCACCCGGCACTTCGACATCGCCGCGATGGTCTTGGCGCCAACGTGCGCATACTGATTCATCACCGCATCGCAGTCGTGCGCCTCGACGATCAGGTCATCCTCCGATTTGGCCTGAATCGCCACCACCCGCAAGCCGGCGCCTTCGAGGATCTTGCGCTCCACCTCCACATCGCCAAAGTCATAGTCGGCGATGACTACTTTCGGTCGATCCGCCATTGCTCCTCGCACGCCTTGAGGTCCGTCGCCGTTGCTCGCTCTAGCTGTACGCGCCAGCCGAGTAGGTGAGCTCATAGGAGTGCGAGTAGATCTCGATGATGTTGCCCCAGGGATCCTCGCAATAGACCATCCGGTACGGCTTCTTGCCCGGATAGTAGT
>JBGPMS010000022.1:0-28194 GCA_041487115.1 Gammaproteobacteria bacterium | reverse complement strand
TTGCGGGAGGCGTACAGCCAGTTCGGTAGCGAAGAAGAACAGCCCCTGCACCAGAAGCGCCAGGAGCAGTAGGGCGTTCCCCAGCGCCCATGGCCAGCGCCGGCCGGCGTCGGGCCGCATCGCACCCGGACCGAACAGGTCGTCCGGCAGAGTAAGGATCTCGGGCCCGCCCGGTTCCGAAGCGGTCGGAATCGCGGATACCGGGGGTGGCGTTGGCTGGGTGGAAGCATCGGGCTGCTCTCGGGGCGGGTTGGGAGCTCGCGACGCAGCCGAAAGCGGCGAGTGTTGCGGCTCCGGCGGTACGCTGGGCGTGGACGAGGAGGGTTCCGGACCCCCAGGCGCTCTTGCGCTGCCCGCGGCAGCAGCCGGCAGCTGTGAGCTCAAAGTGGCGAACGCGTCGAACACCCGCTGGCAGCGCCCGCAGCAGACCTGGCCGCTGGACGCCTGCAACTGCTCGCGCGACACGCGGAAATAGGTATCGCAGTGCGGGCAACGAGTATACATGCTCATCGGATGCGAGCTCGGACGAAGGTGAAGGCTATAGTCTTCGCGTCCCCGCCAGGCAAGTCCAGCCCTCGCGCGGATAGCCTTCCGCGACATCGAACCAGCGTGAGTAGACCTCACATACGGCGCCTGCCTGGGCCGCGAGGATACCGGCCAGGACGAGGCGGCCGCCTGGGCGGGTGTGTGCCGCCAGCAGCGGGGCGAGCACCTTGAGCGGGTTGGCGAGGATGTTGGCCACTACGACGTCGAAGCGTTCGTCGATCAGTGCATCGGGTGACACGAAGTCTACCGCTACACCGTTCTCCTTCGCGTTATGTCGGCTCGCCTGCAGCGCACCGGGGTCGATATCGGTACCCGCCACCCGTCCCGCCCCCAGCTTCTTCGCCGTGATCGCCAGGATACCGCTGCCACAACCGTAGTCGAGGACCGATTCACCCGGCTGCAGGTGCTGGTCCAGCCAGCGCAGGCACTGCCAGGTGGTGGGGTGGCTGCCGGTGCCGAAGGCAAGGCCGGGGTCCAGGTTGAGCACAAGCGCGCCGGGAACCGGCGGCTCACACCAGGTGGGCACGATCCACAGGCGCGGGGAGATTTCTATCGGGCCGAACTGCTGCTGAGCGGCACGCACCCAATCCTGGTCCGATACTGCCTCCTGAAGGATGGCATGCGGCAGGGGAACTCCTGCGGTCGCGCATGCATCCGCGACAGCGCGGCCAAAGTCCGCGCCGGCTTCGAACAGTACGTTCAACCGGTTGCGCGGCCACAGCGCCTGCTCCGCTTCTAGCGGCTCGCGGAACAAGGGCGTTTCCTGCCGTGTTCCGGCGTCCGCATCGGTAACTTCCACCGATGCCGCGCCTTGCTCGAGCAGGGCGTCCCCCAGCGCGTCGGCCCACGCCGCGTCGACGTCGAACCTTAAACAGACCCAAGGCATCGAGTTTCAGACCCAGGGGATCAGGCAAACCACCCCTCAATCCGGGCGATTCTGCTTGGAGAGCTTCCCTTCCAGGTAGTGAATGTTGGTGCCGCCACGCAGGAAGGCGGAGTCCAGCATCAGCTCCTGATGCAGGGGCAGATTGGTCTCGATGCCCTCGACGATCATCTCGGACAACGCGATACGCATCTTGGCTATGGCTTGCTCGCGCGTGTCGGCCCAGGCTATGACTTTGCCGATCAGCGAGTCGTAGTTGGGCGGGACGAAGTAGTTGGCGTAGACGTGCGAGTCGACGCGGATACCCGGCCCGCCAGGGACATGGAACTGGGTGATGCGGCCCGGCGAGGGGGTGAACTTGTAGGGATGCTCGGCGTTGATGCGGCATTCGATGGAGTGCCCGCGGAACTGGATGTCGCGCTGCCGGAAGGGGAGCTTCTGGCCGGAGGCCACGCGGATCTGTGCCTGCACGATGTCGATACCGGTGATCATCTCGGTCACCGGATGCTCTACCTGCACCCGCGTGTTCATCTCGATGAAGTAGAACTCGTCTTTCTCGAACAGGAACTCGAAAGTGCCCGCGCCACGGTAGCCTATCTTACGGCAGGCCTCGGCACAGCGCTCTCCCATGCGGGCCTTGAGCCGCGGATTGATGAGCGGAGCGGGAGCTTCCTCGATGATCTTCTGGTGGCGACGCTGCATCGAGCAGTCGCGGTCGCCCAGGTAGACGGCGTTCTTGTGCTCGTCGGCCAACACCTGGATCTCCACGTGACGCGGGTTCTCCAGGAACTTCTCCAGGTACACGGTGGGGTTGCCGAAGGCGGCCTGCGCTTCCGAGCGCGTCATGCTCACGGCGTTGAGCAGTGCAGCCTCGGTGTGCACCGCGCGCATCCCGCGACCGCCGCCGCCGCCGGCGGCCTTGACGATCACCGGGTAGCCTACGGCACGGGCGATCTTGACAATGTCGTCCGGCGCCTCCGGCAACTGACCCTCCGAGCCCGGCACCACCGGCACGCCAGCCTTGATCATCGCGTTCTTGGCGCTGACCTTATCACCCATCAGGCGAATGGTCTCGGGCCGCGGGCCGATGAACACGAAACCGCTCTTTTCGACACGCTCGGCGAAATCGGCGTTCTCGGACAGAAAACCGTACCCTGGATGAATGGCTTCGGCGTCGGTGACTTCCGCCGCACTGATGATAGCGGGTATGTTGAGGTAGCTCTGTCCCGAAGGCGGCGGGCCGATGCACACCGACTCGTCGGCCAGGCGCACATACTTGGCGTCGGCATCGGCCTCCGAATGCACCGCGACCGTCTTCACGCCCAGCTCGCGGCAGGCGCGCTGGATGCGCAGGGCAATCTCGCCCCGGTTGGCTATGAGGATTTTCTCGAACACGTCAACCCAGATCCTTTAACCGCAGAGGGTTCAGAGAAAACCTCGAAAGAGCAGCTCGTCACCCCGTGCCGGGCCGGCCTGCACTGACTGCAGCCCGCACCGGGTTCGCTCCGTCGTGGGCAACCAGGCGAGTCCGGCTCGCTAGCTCTCTGTGGCTCGAAGCTGCTCAGACGATCAGGAACAACGGTTCGCCGTACTCGACCGGCTGGCCGTTCTCCACGTAGACCTCTTTGACCACGCCGCCCTGGTCGGCCTCGATCTCGTTGAGCAGCTTCATCGCCTCGATGATGCACAGGGTATCGCCCTGGTTCACGCGGTCGCCGACCTCCACGAAGGTCTTGGCGCCGGGCGAAGCAGCACGATAGAAAGTGCCGACCATGGGCGACTTCACCACGTGCCCTTCCACCGGCGCTGCCGCTTCGGCCGCTGCGCCTGCGGCCGCGACCGGTACCGCCGCGGAGATCGGGATGGCGCTCGCCTGCGGAACGGCCATCATCGCACCCTGGCCCACGCGGCTGATGCGGACTTTCTCCTCGCCCTCGGTGATTTCCAGCTCCGCGATGCCCGATTCCTGGACCAGATCGATCAGCTTCTTGAGTTTTCGGAGATCCATGGTGAGAGACTCACGCCCGTGTGGCGGCGGCCAGCGCGTGCTCCAGGGCTAGCTCGTAGCCCCGCGCACCTAGCCCGCAGATCATGCCCACCGCCAGGTCAGTGAAGTAGGAGTGGTGACGGAACGGCTCCCGGGCGAACACATTGGACAGGTGAACCTCGATAAAAGGCACCTTGACCGCCGCCAGGGCGTCCCGCAGCGCCACGCTGGTATGGGTAAATGCCGCCGGATTGATGATGATGAAATCGGTACCATCCTGGCGCGTTTGCTGAATGCGTCCGATCAGCTCACCTTCGAAGTTGCTCTGGAAGGTCGACAAGGTGGCACCGTTCTCCCGCGCGCGTAGCTCCAGGCGCGCGTTGATTGCCTCCAACGAGTCGGCGCCGTAAATTGACGGTTCCCGAGTGCCGAGCAGGTTGAGGTTAGGACCATGCAGCACGAGGATGTGCCGTGCTCCAGATCCCCCTTCCCCCGGCTTGTTTGGGGTGGTCATGGCCGCAAGTTTGCCGCAGCTCGCCGAAAGATGTCCAGGTTTTTACGGACTTTGACGAAGTTACCGCGCACCAACGCACTGCCACGCGCACCAACTGACGCTTTGAGGCGACACTAGGATGCTACATCATTGGGGGTAATCGAGGAAGGATCGAGCAAACGGAAATCAGCACCATTCGACGCCCGTTCGCCGAACTTTATCCGATGATGCAGGAGTGGATGGGACGTGAGAAATGCGCTACGTTTAGTTACCGCCTGATGCCGCAAGGCTCGGCAAGAATCGTAATGACGGGAACGCGAGCGGGGACGGGTAGCGGCTACAGAAGGGGCTGGACGAGAGCTTCCAGCTTCTGCTCGGTGATCCCACCGAGTTGACTGTGAATGGCCGCGCCCTTGCGGTCGAACACCACGGTAAAGGGAAGCCCGCCCAGCCGGTTGCCAGCCTGTCGAGCCAGATCGATGGCCTCCAGATCGCCGACCAGTATCGGGTAGTTGATCTTCATCTCGGCGGCGTAGGGGCGGACCTTGTCGTTTTGATCCACGGCGATCCCCACGATCTGCAATCCCTTGGCACCGAGCTTGTTCTGCACCTTGATGAATGCGGGGATCTCCTCGCGGCAGGGCGCGCACCACGTGGCCCAGAAATTCACGACCAGCACCTTTCCGCGCCACTGCTCCAGGGTGCGGGGCCGCCCCTCGAGGTCAGGGAGGCGGGCCGCCATCAGCCCGGTCGCGGCAGAGGCGTTAGGCACAGCCGTATCTACCGGCCCCGGGCCTGCCGAATGCAGTAGAACCCCTGCAGCCACCGCCGCCGCCGCCACGGCAATGAAGACTGCAATTTGTTTGGCTTTGCTCATGACTTCGGAAGCGCAGCGTCCAAGGCGCCGAGGAACTTCTCAGCAGGTTGAAAACCAATCACGCGAACGTGCTCGAGCTCCCTGCCTTCTGGCCCGAAGAACAGGATCCCCGGCGGGCCGAACAGGTGGAAGCGCTTGAGCAATTCGGCATCGGCATCGACATTGGCGGTGACATCGGCCTGCAGCAGGACCATCCGGCTCATGCGTGACTGCACCTGCGGATCGCTGAACGTGAAACGCTCCATCTCCTTGCAGGACACGCACCAGTCGGCATAGAAGTCGAGCATCACGGGCCGCCCACCGGCCTGCGCGATGCGCTGGTCGAGCTCAGCCACCGAGCGGATGCGCTCGAACCTGGGGTGGGCGCCCGTCTCGGTCGCCGCAACACCGCCGCTCCGCAGCCCGGCCAGCGGCTGGAGGATATCGCGACCGCCGGACAGCGCGCCCGCTAGCAATGCAACGCCGAGCAACACGGCGATGACCCCTACGCCCTTCCACAGCTTGCGAAAACCGGATGCGTTCTGGGGCAGCGGGTCGATGGCGTGCAGATAGATGCTCGACACGATAAGCAGCGCGGCCCACAGCAACATGTGTACGGCCGCCGGTATCACCGGGGAGATGATCCAGATAGCCAACCCGAGCAGCATCACCCCGAACAGGTTCTTGACCGTCTGCATCCAGGCTCCGGCCCGCGGCAGCAACGTGCCGGCAGATAGGCCCACAGCCAGCAGCGGCACGCCCATCCCCAGGGCCAGCGCGAACAGCGCGCTACCTCCCAGCGCCGCGTTGTGTGTCTGATTGATATAGAGCAGCGCACCAGCAAGCGGCGCGGCAACGCACGGGCCGACGATCAGGGCGGACAGCACGCCCATGATGAAGACCCCCCAGAAGGTGCCGCCCTTCGCTTTGTTGCTGGTATCCGAGAGCTTGCTCTGGAGCGCCGAAGGGAGCTGCAACTCGTAGAAGCCGAACATGGACAGCGACAGCACCACGAACAGCGTGGCGAAGGCGCTCAGCACCCATGGGTTTTGCAGCGCGTTGGACAGCAGTGTCCCGGACAGGCCGGCGCCGATACCCGCCAGGGCGTAGGTGATGGCCATGCCCAGCACGTAAACCAGAGACAGCAGGAAAGCCTGGCGTTGGGTCACCTGATGCCCTTGCCCGACGATGATCCCGGACAGGATAGGCACCATCGGCAGCACGCAGGGCGTGAAGGACAGGAGCAGGCCGGCGCCGAAGAAGCTCGCCACGATCACCCAGAAGTTACCCGACTTGAACAGACCCGCGATCTTGGATGTCTCGTTCTGGGGCGCTGCGTCGTTTCGCGGGGACCGCTCGTTCCGTATGGTGGCGTCGCTTCCGGACGCGGCCGCTGTTCGTGGTGGATTCACGGCGCCAGACTGCGAGGCCGCAGTCGATTGCGGCGCGGCCGCCGCATCTACGCCGGTGGACGGAGGCGAACCCGCAACGGCAGCGGCCGGCTGCCACGCCGCCAACGTAAGGTCGAAGCTCTTTCTGGCGGGCGGATAGCACAACCCTTTCTCGCTGCAGCCCTGATAGCGGGCTTCGATCGACACGCCGGTCACGTCCCGCGCACTGCCACGGTCCAGGGTGATCACCGCCTGCACCGGGTGATGGAACACCTCGGTGTCGCCGAAATTGGGATCGGACTTCTTCTCTCCGCGTGGCAAAGACACCTTGGCAACGGAAATGCCTGAGTCTTTGGGGGCGGAGAAAGCGATCTTGTCGCGGTACAAGTAATACGTCTCCGCGGGCGTGAGCTCGGCGACGAGGGTGTGCGCATCCTTGACCTTCACTTCCACCTTGAACGCCCTGTCCATCGGCAGGAAGTCTTGCTCGCCGCTGCCCCCGCCAGTCAGCTTGCGCAGCTTCGACAGCACGCCGCCAGCATCGCTCGCGGACGCAGACGGCATCGTGTCGGCGGCCGCGAGGACGAGTTGCGCGGTCTGCTTGACCGGGGTGTAGCAGACTCCGACATCGGCACAACCCTGCGACTGCGCCTGCAGGGTGAAAGCGCTGGCGGCCTTAACCGGCAAGCGGATGACGACGTCCCCGCGATAGGTTTCCACCTGGCCGAAAAACTCGTCTTCCTTGACCTTGCCGGCGGGGAACTCGGGCTTTCCCAGCCCCACTGTCGTGGGTTGCGCCGAGAAGCGAAACTTGTCCCGATACATGTAGTAGCCGTCCGCGATGCGCCAGCGCAGCTCCACGTTGCCGGCGTCTACCAGGCGGGCGGAGAACTTGAACGCCTGATCGGGCGGTAGGAGATCGTCCTCGGGCAGCGCACCGCATGGGATGCACGCAAAACACAACGCGAGACAAGCCCAGAGCGCGCGCGGAAACTCGAGTTTCAGCCAGCGTGTCATGTCTGTTTTGCGCCGCGAGCGGCAGCGGGTCGTGTTTCTTCCATGACCCAAGCCAGGTAGGAGGCAAGCCCGCCGCCCACCGGGACGGCGATCACCTCAGGAACTTCGTAGGGGTGGTGGGCCCGGATGAAGGCCTCCACTTCTGGATACAGCGCGGCGCGGGTCTTGATCAGCACCGGCACCTCCGCAGCGTCCTCCACCGCCCCTTTCCATCGGTAGATCGAGGTGCACTCTGCCAGCATGTTCACGCATGCGGCTAACCGCGCCGCGACCAGCCCGTCCGCCAAGGCGCGGGCGGACTCGCGGTCGGGCAGGTTAGTGAGCACGAGCAAGACCGGTTCCATGGTCGGAGATAGCCGATTCGAGGGGGCGGATGATGCCATATACGGCAGCGGCCTGCGGATAGATTGCCGGGGTATCAGACGAGAGGTCGCGTCCGCCGCCGGGCTGCCTCGGCCAGCCCTTGCTGCACCGTCGGATAGCGCAGCCGAACCCTCAGTTCGTCGCGCAACCGCCGGTTGCAGAGGCGACGAGACTCGCGCATGAACGACAGTAGCGTCTCCGGCACGCGCTGCTCGGCCTCCTGGCGCGAGATGCGCGGCGGTAGCGGCAGCCCGAAGCGCTCGGCAACCAGGTCGAAGTAATCCCCCATTTTCAACCAGCAGCCGTCAGCCGCATTGTAGATTCGTCCTGCGCGGCCGCGCGAGAGCGCTGCCAGCACGATCCGCGCGAGGTCGTCGGCGTGGATGTGATTGGTGTAGGCATCCTCCGGCTGCGCCAGCGCCGGTGTTCCGGCGCGAATGCGATCGATGGGAAGCCTGTCGGCGGCGTAGATGCCAGGCACGCGCAGGATCATCACCCTCGCGCCGCTTTGACGGCCCCAGGCCCGCAGCCGGCGCTCCGCATCCACGCGCCGATGCGCGCGATCGCTCTGCGGCCGCAAGGGGCGCCGCTCATCCACCACTTCGCCGCCACAGTCTCCGTACACGCCGCTGGTACTGATGTACACCAGGCGCTGTGGTATGCTCCGGCTCCTTCTGAGGGCCTGGATCAGGTTACTGGTCCGCGAATCCAGCGGCCCCTGGCTCGGCGGCGGCGCAAAGTGCAGAATGTCGTGCGGAAGCCCGGCTAAGCGCGCCAGAGTCTCTGGCTCGTCCAGATCGCCCGGCAGCGGTACGATCCCGTGGTCACGCAGCAGGCCGTGGCGCTGGGCAGAGTGAGACAGCGCGTACAGTCGATAGCGTCCGCGCAATAGCCCCACCATGCGCAGGGCCACGTCGCCACAGCCGATGATCAGGAGTCTTCTCATCCCGTCATTCTAGTGGAACTGGGGGAAGCGCCGGCGGGTCGTAGCGCAATCTCCGGTGGAAGGTAAGTGCATGTCCTTTCAGGTCACCATCAAGCCCAGCAACCGCACCTTCACCGCTGAAGAGGACGAGGTCATTCTCGAGGCAGCCCGCCGCAATGGCATCATCCTGCCGTACGGTTGCCGCAACGGGGCCTGCGGCGCCTGCAAGGGCAAAGTCCTCGAAGGGCAAGTCGACTACGGCCAGTACGCCGCTCACATCCTTCCCGAGCTCGAAAAGAAGTACGGCTTCGCGTTGTTCTGTCAGGCCAAGCCGCTTACCGACCTCGTGATCGAGGCACGTGAGATCAACGCGGCCGGCGAGATCCAGATCAAGAAGCTGCCGTGCCGGGTGCAGAAGATCGAGCGCCCCTCCCTGGACGTGGCTGTGCTGTACCTGAGCTTGCCTGCCAACGAGCGTCTCCAGTTCCTCGCCGGCCAATACCTGGAGATCATCATGCGCGACGGCAAGCGGCGCGCCTATTCGATGGCCAGCCCGCCCGAGGACGAGGCGCACATCGAGCTGCATGTGCGCAACATGGCGGGTGGCGCTTTCACCGATTACGTGTTCAACAAGATGAAGGAGCGCGACATCCTGCGCTTCGAGGGGCCGCTCGGCACCTTCTTCCTGCGCGAGGACAGCGACAAGCCCATCATCTTTCTCGCCAGCGGCACCGGCTTCGCGCCCATCAAGAGCATCGTCGAGCACGCCTTGCGCATCGGCGTGACGCGGCAGATGGTGTTGTATTGGGGCGGGCGCGTCCGCAGCGAGCTGTACATGGTCGATTTGCCGGTCAAGTGGCAGCAGGAGCACGACAACCTCAGCTTCATTCCGGTGCTGTCCGAGGCCACGCCCGAAGACAACTGGGACGGGCGCACAGGCTTCGTGCACCGCGCCGTGATGGAAGACTTTCCCGATCTGTCCGGCTATCAGGTCTACGCCTGCGGCGCGCCGGTCATGGTAGAGGCGGCACACGCCGACTTCACGGCGCGGTGCAAGCTGCCCGAGGACGAGTTCTACTCCGACGCCTTCACGCCCTCTGACGGCGCGAAGCTGGGCTGACTCAGCCGCTGTTGCGCAGCCCCGCGGCGATGCCGTTGATGGTCAGCAGAATGGCGCGCTTGACCTTGTCGTCCTGCCCTCCGGCCCGGAACCGGCGCAGCGACTCCACTTGCAGGTGGTTGAGCGGGTCGATGTACGGGGAGCGATTCCTGAAGCTGCGCGCCAGCGCAGGGTTGGATTCCAGCAGCTCGCGCTGCCCGGTGATGGCCAGGAGATGGGTCACCGTCAGCTGCATCTCGGCCTGTATCCGCCCGAAGATCCGGTTGCGCAACTCCTCGTCGGCCACCAGCTCGGCATAGCGCGAGGCGATGTGGATGTCGCTCTTGGCGAGCAGCATGTCCATGTTGGACAGCAGCGCCTGGAAGAACGGCCAGTTGCGGTACATCTCCTCGAGCGTGGCCAGGCCATGCTCACCCCGGCGCTGCATCAGATGCTCCACCGCCGTACCGAAGCCGTACCAGCCCGGCAGCATGATGCGGGCGAGCGACCAGCTGAACACCCAGGGAATCGCGCGCAAATCCTCGATGCGGTCGGACTTGCGGCGCGATGCCGGCCGGCTGCCGACGTTGAGATCGGCGATCTCGGTGATGGGCGTGGCGGTGCGGAAAAAACTTACGAAGCCGGGGGTCTCGTACACCAGATTCCGGTAAGCCTCGAACCCCTCCGCCGACAGCTCGTCCATCATCTCTTGATACAACCTGGAGTCGCCGCGTGGCGAAGCAGCGTCGAGCAGCGTCGCCTCCAGCGTGGCCGCGACCAGCGTCTCCAGGTTGCGCCGGCCGATGTCCGGGTCCGCGTACTTGCTCGCAATCACCTCGCCCTGCTCGGTGATTCGGATCTGCCCTTGCACGCTGCCTGGCGGCTGCGCCAGGATGGCCTGGAAACTGGGGCCGCCGCCGCGACCTACCGTTCCGCCGCGGCCATGGAACAGCCGCAGCTTCACACCGTGCCGCTCGAACACCTCCACCAGCGTGACCTCGGCCTTGTACAGCTCCCAGTTCGACGTGAGGTAGCCGCCGTCCTTGTTGCTGTCCGAGTAGCCCAGCATGATCTCCTGCACCCCGCCCCGGCTCTCGAGCATGCGGCGGTACTCGGGTATGGAGAACAACGCCTCCATGATCGCCCCGCAGCCGCGCAGATCGGCGATGGTCTCGAACAACGGGATGATGTTCATCGCCAGGCGCGGCGGCGAGCCCGGCTGCATCAGCCCGGCCTCTTTGAGCAGCAGCGCCACCTCCAGGACATCACTCGCGCCATTCGCGTTCGAGATGATGTAACTGGGCATCGCCTGCGGCCCGTAGCGCCGTTGCAGGTCGGCCGCCGCATCGACGATGCGCAGCTCGTCGAGGGTATCCTCGGTGTAGGTCACGAATGGCGAGCGCAGTAGCCGGGGAATGGTCAGCTCGGCCAGCAGCCAGCGCCGCCGTTCCTCCTCGGGAAGCTGATCGTAGCCCTCGCGGTGGGCGCCCAGCAGGAACAGCTCTGCCACCACTTTCTCGTGCACGCCGCTGTGCTGGCGCATGTCCAGCGGCGCAAGATGGAAGCCGAACACCTGGGCCGCGCGCTTGAGGTTGCGCAGGCGCCCGCGCGCGATGCGTGCCGAGCCGTTCCGTTCCAGCGACTGGGAAATGGCTTCCAGGTCGCTCACGAACTCCCCGGCGTCGGCATAGGTCTGCGCTGGGGCGACTTCCAGGCGCTCCGGCGGATGCTCGTCCAGCTGACGCGACGTGGCAGCTAGCCTGGCGTAGACGCCGATCAGCGCGCGCCGGTAGGGTTCGTCGCGGCGGTGGTCGGACGCATCGGGGGCGCGCGCGGCCAGCGCTTCCAGCTCGGGGCTCACGCTCACAACCCGCAGGGATTGGGACAGCTCGGCGCCGAGCTGATGCACCTCGCTCAGGTAGAAATCCAGCGCCGTGGAGGATTGCCTCCTCAGGGCATAGCGCGTGACATCATGGGTGACAAAAGGGTTGCCATCGCGATCACCGCCGATCCACGCCCCCATGCGCAGGATCGGGCCCACGGGAATGTCCAGTTCAGGCCATTGTGCCTTGAGGTGGTCTTCGATCTCGGCGTACAGGCGCGGCACCTGGCGCAGGAAGGTATAACGATAATAGGACAGGCCGTTCTCGATCTCGTCGTTCACCTTCAACCGCAACTCGCGCAAGATGCGCGTCTGCCACAGGCTGAGGATCACGCGGCGCAGGCTCTCCTCGCTGACCGCGCGCTCCTCAGCCGTCAGGCTGAGCCGGTCGCGTTCGGCGAGCAGGCGCGCAATCTCCAACTGACAATCGAGAATGCTCTTGCGCTGGACTTCGGTCGGATGGGCGGTGAGCACCGGCGAGATCAAGGCCTGGCGGAAGAACTCCGCCACCGCCTCCGACCCCAGTCCGGCCTGTGCCACGCGCGACAGGGCCATGGCCAGGCCTTCCCGCGACGGCGAGCCGGCCAGCTGATGGGCTCTGCGGCGCCGGTTGCGATGCAGGTCCTCGGCGATGTTGGCGAGCTGGGAGAAATAGGTGAACGCTCGGATCACGGCGACGCTATCGGCGTCGCTGAGCCGGCTCAAGACGGATTGCAGTTCGGCGCGGGCCTGTGTGTCGCCCTCACGCCGGAAGCGGATGGCGGTCTGGCGGATGCGTTCGATCAGGTCGAACGTGTCGTCCCCCTCCTGCTCGCGCAGGGTGTCGCCGAGCAAACGCCCGAGCATGCGGATGTCCTCCTTGAGCGGGAGGTCCTTGTCGAGGGGTGCAGAGGAACGCTCGTTGTTGTTCATCGCGCTGCCTTTTCTTGGTTGGTCATTGGATGTTCTGTCTCGTGCCTACCTCCTCTCTCCCTTGGCAGCGGTTGATCGAGATGTTGTTATAGGACTATCCGGCGGCGGCCGCCGGTGCTTTCCTGGAGCTGGCCCAGCGCCAGCTCCAGGCCCTTACGATACACCTGGCTGGCCTCTCCCGGTTTACCGGTGCGCTCCAGCAGGTTGCCGAACTCCACGTAGGCGGTATGACTGGGCTCCACCGCCAGGCTCGCTTCGAGGTAGCTGCGCGCCTTGCCCCACAGCTCCTGCTGCATGCACAGTTGGCCCAGGGCAAGCAGCAGCGTAGGGTCGCCGGGGTGCGCCTCGAGCCAGCTCTCGGCCCGCTCGAGGTGGCGCCGCGCATCGCGCGGAAGACACTGCACATAGAGCGGAAGCAAGCCGGAATCCCAGCGCGCTTCCAGGCTTTCCTCGACGATCCCGTGCGCCTCGTCGCAGCCGCCGAGCGCAATGAAGCACTGGGCTGCGGCCGCCGCGATGCGGCTGTCCTTGCGATCCTCCGGTGGCAGTTTGTCCCAATACTCGCGCAATGCCTTGCCGTCCAGCGCTTTGCGCTTGAGGTTCTCGGTCTGCGCATAGCGCCTGAACTGCTCCAGCAGGGCCGGCTCGAACACCTTGCGCTTCTCCAGCAGCGGCAGCAGTACCAGCACCTGGTCCCAGTTGCGGGCCAGCTGCTGCGCCTTCAGCTCCAGGCGCAGCGCGCCGGTGTGCTTGTCCTGCAGCCGGGAGAGCGACTGCAGCGCATCGTGGTAGCGCCGCTCGTCGAGCAGCAGCTCCGCCTGGGTGATCAGCCGCAGGTAGCTCTCCTGGGGCGCGCGGCTCTCCATCTCTTGCAGGGCACTATCCCGCGCCTGGTAGGACCTGAGCTCATGCGCCGAGCGCGCCGCTAGCACCAGGCTCAACCCGACCGCCTCGTTCTGCTGCAACGCCTGTCTGGCTGCCCGCTCGGCACGTCCGAAGCGGCCTTCCAGGTAAGCTCGCAACGCCTCCTGGAACGCGCGCCGGGCCCGCGCCCGCTGCTGCTCGCGGCGGAACTCGGCGGCGCGGGCCGGCATCGTCAGGGTCAGGGTCAGCGCGCGTACCACCACGTAGGCCACGACGAAGCCGAGCAAGAGCACGACTACGGCGAGGTTGAGGGAGATCTCTACCCGATGAGACGGCAGCACCAGCAAGACGTAGCCCGGGCTGTAGCGCGCCGCTACGGTGAGGGCTACAGCCAGGGCGAACAGGCCGACGATCCACAGCAATGCGCGCATGCGAGGTTCTTCTAGTGACCGCGGCCGGACCCGCTCATCGATGTCCCCCATGAGCGCGTGACGTGCGCTGCACACCTCCGGCACGAAGGGTAAGGCCTCACCGCAGCCCCCGCTCGCGGACCAGCTTGGCGTTGCGCACTGCTTCCAGGCTGCCGGAGATATCGGGCACCTCGATGGTGACCTCAGCGGCAGTGAGCTGCTTGAGCGTGGCCAACGCCTCGCTGACCTTGCGATCCCTGCCGTCGAAGTAG
Source organism: Gammaproteobacteria bacterium (assembly GCA_041487115.1). GTDB lineage: Bacteria > Pseudomonadota > Gammaproteobacteria > Burkholderiales > SHXO01 > SHXO01. The sequence continues at coordinate 14,294 of JBGPMS010000022.1, read as the reverse complement.
CGCCGTAGCCAGTCGCTCGCCCCGCGCATGTCGGCTTTGAAGCTGTCCTCCTCGTGCGCCAGCAGGGCTACGCGTCCGCTCATCAAGCGCAGGCGCAGGTTCTCGCGCAGAAAGAACGCCTGCGGCGGCGAGATCAGCGGCACCTCATCGCGATCGATGCGCTGAATGCGCACCAGGCTGCGGACGTCTTCCCACGCTTCCCGCGCCAGCCGGGCCATCGCGCTCTCGTCCGTCCGCACGGCGGCAGGCTTGTCTTCGGTCGGACGCTCGTACATCGACAGCGGGAACCCGTCTACCTCGTGATCGATCGCATCCAGCCGAAAGCTCATGCCGACCACGTCCACGTAGGGCGTCGACTTGAGCCGCTCCGTATCGCGCCGGATGGCACGGCGCAGCGCATTGAACTGCGCGCTGTCGGCGCGTTGCAACCGGCTGTCTGCCGACTCCAGAGCGATCAGGGCCGCCTTCACGTTGCCCGCGAGCTGCAACTGCTGGCTGGCGATGAGCAGGATCTGTTCGACCTCGGCCAGGACCCGCTCGTCACGGTTGCGAGTGAGCTCCAGATACAGCGCCTCGAGGGCGAGCCGCTGGTTCTGCGTCTCCGCCACCCTGCTCTCGATCACGCCCAGGCGGTACTCCAGGTCGCGCACCGTATCGCGCGCCTGGCTCGCGGCCTGCCGGCTCTCCTTGTTGTAGTTGTCGGCTTCGGCCAGCTTGCGGACCAGGTCCTGCTGCAGCCCATGGAGCTGGTTGCGCGTATCGATCCAGAGCGCAGCAAGCAATCCCAGCACGATCACGACCGCCAGCACGCGCGGGTTGACGCGGCTGCGAATCCAAACGGCCCAGCGCTTGCGCTGCGGAAGCTTTTCGCGCGGCGCGGGGGGCGCGGGCTCCGGCGGTGGGGCGGGCCGGTTTTGCTGGGGGTCCATGTCGAAAGACTGACTGCGGTGCGAGGGAACGGCGCGAGAGCAGAGTTTACCTTACGTCATGCTTGTGGGACCCGCTCGAGGCTTCGCTGGCCCGCGTTTTACCCTAGCGGGTGTGCAGTGAGAACCAGGCGCTCAAGCCGCGCAGGATGCCCTCGTCTCCGGGCGGCGTAACCGCTACCTCCGTCAACCCAAGCTGCGCCGCACGCTCGGCGATGTTGACATGAGGCATGAACAGCGGCGTGGTATGCAGGAGGCGCCGGCCACCCTCGCCGAGCATGGCCCAGAGATTGTCCAGGGTGTCGCTGCTCATTACCGTCACCGCGTGCAGCCCGCCCTGCTCCCAGCGGGCGACGATCGCTGCGGGATCCGTCTCAGGGCGGATGCGGCGATAGCACTCGGCGTAACTCGCCTGGGCGCCGCGCAGCACGAGCCCCTCGGCCAGCAACTCACGCCCGCCTTCACCGCGGCAGATCACTACGCGCTTGCCGCGCAGATCCTGCAGCTCGGGCATGGCGAGCAGGGCCTCGCTGTCCGCGCCCCCCGCGGACACGATGACGGGGCCGGTTCCGACGCCGGTTTCGACAAGGCGGCGGCGAAGAACGGCCGCGGTGCCCTCGCCCACCGCCGCAACCGGCAGCCCGACCGGCCACGGTGCGTCCAGCAGCGCGAACGCCCGCTCCACCGCATTGGCGCTGACGAAGATAACCAGGTCCACAGTCGACAGACCTGCCAGCACCGCCTTGGCGTGCGCTGGATCGGCGGGCGGGGCAATGGCCAGTGCAGGAAACAACACCGGTTCGCCCCCTGCCTCGCGGATCAAACCGGCGAGCTTCTCCGATTGCTGGATTGGCCGCGTAACGAGTACCGCGCGCCCGTGCAGCGGCAGGGCGCCATCAATGCTCATGAGTCAGCGCGGCGAGGATCTCGCGCGCACCCGCGGCCGTGAGCTTCCCCGCCAGCGCCTGTCCGACTTCCTCGGGATTCCCGCCTGGGTATGGCGCCTGCTCCTCGGCCGAGACATAGCGCGTCCCATCGGGGCTGGCCACGAAGCCGCGCAGGTATATCCCGCTGCCGCGCCGCTGCGCGAAAGCACCGATCGGAACCATGCAGCTCCCCGACAGCATTCGGCTCACGCTGCGCTCCGCCCGCACGCACCACTCGCTGTCGGCATGATTGAGCGGCCGGAGCATATCCAGCAAATCGGTACGCGCCTCGCGGCATTCGATCCCCAGCGCTCCCTGGCCCGCTGCGGGCAAGAAGTCCTCCGGCTCCAGCATCGAGGTGATGCGCGCGGCCAGGCCCAGACGCTTCAACCCTGCGGCGGCCACGATGACCGCCGCATACTGGCATTCATCCAGCTTGCGTAGACGCGTCTGGACATTCCCGCGCAACGGCGCAACCGCCAGCTGTGGGTAGCGCGCGCGCAACTGGCTCTCCCGCCGCAAGCTGGAGGTGCCGACCCAGCCACCGTGCGGCAGAGAGGCGAGGCGCGGATACTGGTTCGAGACGAACGCGTCGCGGGGATCCTCGCGCTCGGTCACGGCAGCGATGGTGAACCCGGCCGGCAGGTGCATCGGCACGTCCTTCATGGAGTGCACCGCGATGTCGGCGCGCGCATCCTCCAGCGCGTTCTCGAGCTCCTTCACGAACAGCCCCTTGCCGCCGATCTTGGCGAGCGAGGAGGACAGCATGCGGTCGCCCTGAGTGGTCATGCCGAGGATCTGGACGTCGAGGCCTGGATACAACGCGATCAGCCGGTCGCGGATGTGATTGGCCTGCCAAAGGGCCAAGGCGCTTTCGCGAGTCGCGATGGTGATGCGGGTGGGGAGAGGCAACGCTGGCCGCTGGAATTGGTGCGTCCGTGCGGACGCATGGTAGACCCTGAACGGATTCTAGCACGTTGACGCGAAGGGACTTTCCCGGCGGCAGGGAGAGCAACTGCGTGCGGCAGCGGCTTTCGCACCTGGCGCCCCGAGTGGTGGCGTCCGCCGCCGAAACTTGCGCAAGGAGGCAGCGATTAAGCGTCTGCTACGATGCCGAGCAATAAGGAGACTGACGCGCGCCAGCTCAAGCGGGTTCGTCCGACCACCGTCGCGACCGCGCGTCATCGCCGGGAATCGTCGGGACGAACACGCATTCCGCCAGCTCGACGATACGAACCAGTTCGAGGGTGGGGCCGCTGCGCTCGTAGTCGTAAACCGCTCGCAGCAGCCCGAGAAATCGCGCGTCATCGGGAGAGGTGGTGGCAACCTGGATCAAGACGGTCTTGGCCGCCTCGTAGTCCCGCCTCCAGAGGATAGGCCGCGCCTTCCTGACGAACGCCCGGCGGTCCGTGCTGCCCATGAAAGCCCCCCCTCTACCCGAGTTCGATGACCGGTCGCCAGCAAGTCGTGGCGAGCGCACTGTCGACGTCGTTTTAGCGTCAAATGCAACGCGTGTCGAAAATGGTCAACAGAATGTGTGAAGCCGAGGAGCGGCGCGATTTGGAGCACCGCGGTACAGCGAGGAGCGTTCCGCGGGAGGCCGGCCGACGTCGGCGATGCATGGCGTGGCCTGACCTCGGGGTCGAAGAACCGGAGCGTGATTTCAGGACAGGGAAATAGCGGCAGGGGTGCGGCCGACGCGGCCACGCCGCGCGCCATCCAGCCGTGGAGGAACCGGGTCAGGTGGGATCGGGGGTAGCGTCCGAACCCCGGCTGCCGACTCTGATCTTGCGCGGCTGGGTGCTTGCCTTGATCTCTTCTGCGAGCCGTGCCACGACTTCCTCGATGTCGGGGATGTCCCGGAGCAACAGGACGCGTTCGGTGAATCCCACCTCGTGCGTGATGCCGCCCGTGGTGATCTGAAACTCGTGCAGGTCCTGAGTGCAGGTGTAATCCACCTGGGCGTCGAGGATTTCGGCCCCGAAGCGCTCCAGGATCGTGCACGCCTTCATGTCGATGTCTACGCTCATGTCTGCCTGGTTCACAATGCCATAACAATGGAATCGAGTTGTCGAAGCTGTGTATCCCCGGTGGCAGCAGAAACTGTTCCCACGCCCTCGCGCCGGTGCTTATCCCCTTGACGCCGAAGGACAACTTCGGGCGTGCCCCGCATCGGTAGCGGGCTTGCCTGGCGCTCGCAGCCTGACCTTCTCGGGCGCGGTGGCGCAAGGCAGGCAACGACGGCGGGGGGCCCCCTCGGGAACCGTCAACCTTGCGCTCAAGTTCGCACTTGGCCGGCCGATAATGCGCGTCCTCGCCATGGATCGCAGTGTACAACGGGCAGACGCGCATGTGTCTCCAATTGGCTACATAGACCGCCGAGCGGCCCGGGGCGGCTGGACTCGCGAGACCGGGGTCCGGATCGAGCACGAAGAAAAGCGGGCGCCGATGGGCGCCCGTTGCTGGTAGTCGAATCCGAGGCACGGCAAGAGCCGGCGCGGCCGGCTCTTGCCCCCGTAACACCCTACATGTTGTACGCGCGCTCACCGTGCTGGGTTTCGTCCAGCCCCTCGCGCTCCTGCTCTTCGGTCACGCGCAACCCGATGACGACGTCGACGATCTTGTAGGCGATGAACGCCACCACGCCCGACCAGACCAGCGACGTGCAGACCGCCCACAACTGGCTGATCACCTGCGCGCTCATATCGTAGTCACCAACCTTGTTGGCCACGTAGTCATACACGCCGGTGCCACCCAGGCTCGGCGCGCACAGGATGCCGGTGCCGATGGCTCCGATGATCCCGCCGATGCAGTGCACACCGAACACGTCGAGCGAGTCGTCGTAGCCGAACTTGCCCTTCAGCCATACCACCGCCCACAGGCACACCAGGCCGGCCACGATGCCCAGCACGATGGCGCCCATTGGACCGACGAAGCCGCACGCCGGGGTGATCGCCACCAGGCCGGCGACGGCCCCGGAAGCTGCGCCCAGCATGGTGGGCTTGCCGCGGAAGATCCACTCGCCGAACATCCAGGCGATGGCCGCCGCAGCGGTCGCGAAATGGGTGTTGCAGAAGGCCAGCGCGGCGCTGCCGGTTGCTTCCAGGTTGGAGCCGGCGTTGAATCCGAACCAGCCCATCCACAGGAGAGCGGCGCCGATCATGGTCATGGTCAGGCTGTGCGGGGGCATCGGCTCCTTGTTGTAGCCCAGGCGCTTGCCGATCACCAAGGCGCCAACTAAGCCGGCGATCCCGGCGTTGACATGCACCACGGTTCCGCCCGCGAAGTCGAGTGCGCCCTTCTGGAACAGGAAGCCTCCCGTGAGGGTGGCCTTGGCGCCGGCCTCGGCCGAGGTGTAGGCGTCCGGACCAGGCCAGTACCACACCATGTGGGCAATCGGCAGATAGGAGAAGGTGTACCACAGCACCATGAACAGCAGCAGGGCGGAGAATTTGATACGGTCGGCAAATCCGCCCACGATCAGGCAGGCGGTGATAGCTGCGAAGGTGCACTGGAACGCGATGTACACGTACTCGGGAATCACCACGCCCTTGCTGAAGGTAGCCGCCGTGGAGTCCGGCGTCACGCCGTGCAGGAATAGTCGACTGAACCCTCCAAAAAAGGCGTTACCCTCGGTGAAGGCGATGCTGTAGCCGTAGATGGCCCATAGCACCGTTAGCAGCGAGAACGTGGCAAACACCTGCATGAGCATCGACAGCGAGCTCTTGGTGCGGACCATCCCGGCATAGAACAGCGCCAGCCCGGGAACCGTCATCAGGATGACGAACGCCGTGGCGGTGAGCATCCACGCCGTGTCGCCCTTGTTCGGTACCGGCGCCGCGGCGGCGGGCGCAGCCGCTGGTGCGGCTTCCGCCGGCTTGGCTGCATCCGCCGCTGGGGCGGCGGCAGCCGGTGCGGCGGCCGCGGGCTGCTCGGCTGGCTTGTCTTCGGCAACGCTCGGTGCCGCGAATCCCACGGCAGCGCAGAGCGCGATCAGCGTAACTATTCTTTTCATGACGGTCTCCCTATAGCGCTTCGGCGCCGGTTTCACCGGTACGGATCCGGATGGCCTGCTCGAGTTCGAAGACGAAGATCTTGCCGTCCCCGATCTTGCCCGTGTTGGCCGACTTCTCGATGGCCTCGATGACCTGGTCCAACAGGTCCTCCTTGATGGCGACCTCGATCTTTACCTTGGGCAGGAAATCGACGACGTATTCCGCGCCCCGGTACAGCTCGGTATGGCCTTTCTGACGGCCGAAGCCCTTGACCTCGGTGACCGTGATGCCCTGCACGCCGATGGCGGACAAAGCTTCGCGCACCTCGTCAAGCTTGAACGGCTTGATGATTGCGGTTACGAATTTCATGTTGGGACTCCCTGGTGGGCCTTTAACCTTGGTGTCGGTGCTCTGGAACGCCAGCGACGTTTCAGAACTTGTAGATTGCCTGCAGCGCAACGGTCGTCAGGCTGTTGCTGAAAGTGCCGTCGGAGTTCTTCCAGACGCCCGTGATCGTCGACGGCGGAGAAGCCTTGTCGTAGCGGGCCTCGGCGCGCAACTCGATGCTCTTGGTCGGAAGATACGCAAGCGTAAGCGTTCCCTCCTTGTACTTGGTGTCGTCGAATCCAAGCCTGAAGCCATCGTTGTCCTTGAAGTACTCGGCCCGGAACGCCAGCCGCCATTGCTCCGTGAACATGTAGCTCACGTAACCGGCTACTCCCTGCGACTTGGCCTTGATGAGGTTACCGGTGCCCATGTCCGTAAAGTTGTCCTGCGACTCGTTCATGTACTCGAGGCCCAGCGTGAGCGGATCGATCGGGCTGTAGCTCGCAACCAGGTCGAACAGATTGCGCTTGCCGCTGGGATTGTCGGGCAGCGGAGTAGTAGTAACCAAGCCGGCGGTCGCAGGCTCGTGGCCGTAGTAATCGATCGCCGTTATGGTCAGCCCCTTGATCGGCGTCACCGCAACTGCGGCCTCGATCGTCTTCTGCTTGTTCTGATCCACGGTCTGGTCCCATCCGTTGTTCAGACCGAGGGTCAACGTCACCATGTCGTTCACAGCCCAAGTTCCACGCACGCCGGTATGCGTAAGCGGCACCTGGCCGAACAGGATCGAGCGCGAGAAGTTGACGTTGCTCGGGCTGGCGATGACTTCATAGCTGGCCAGCGTCACGAACTTGCCCCCGATGATCGTGAAAGGACCGGTGGCGTATTGCAGGTAAGCCTGCGTCAAGTCGACCGGGTTATCCGCGGCCCCTAGACCATTGGAATGAATCAGCTTGGCATCCTGTCCGGCGATCACGTTCACCACGCCACCAAACCCCTCCTTGGGTTGCTTGGCAATGGTGATCGCGGCCTGGTCGAGATTGAAGGCGCTGGTCTGCTGGTCGAATGAGCGGCCAGTCAGAACGCCATTCACAAGCTGTCTGTTCGCGTGCGTGTAGGACCCGTCGAGATAGCCGGTGACCGAGATCCCCCAGGCGTTGAGCAGATCATCCATGGACGGCAACGCAGGTTTCGCCGCCTCGGCTTTCGGAGGATCTTCCGCCAGTACAATGCCCGGCAAGGCGGCCGCGGAAAGAATTCCAGCGATGATGAGTTTGCGTTTGAACATAGGTCTCTTCCTTTTCTTGCGTGTGTGTTGAGACTGATGAAGGGGAGGAGCAGCGAGCAACCGCCTCAGCATTTCCTATGCCAAGCAAATCCATATGTATAAACATATGGTTAGAACACTTTGTGCGGCGCCAAATCGATTTTTCGCACCACCGCGATGCGGTTTTTCTTGGAACCGCACCGTTCAGGTGCGGCAAATCGGACGCCGCGAAGAGCTCCAAGGTTTTGTTAAACTCTGCGATCGCCTTGCCCACGCTGGATGAAGAGATGCTCAACGAGAAGCTGTTCCAAGACTTCAGTGCCCGGCTGAGCGAGTTGATCGCCAGCAGCCCAGCGCGCGATCTGGAGAAGAACGCGCGCGCGCTGCTCTCGGGCTTTTTCAGTCGCCTGGACCTGGTGACCCGCGAAGAATTCGACGTGCAGACCGAAGTCCTGCGCCGCACTCGCGAAAAGCTGGAGCAGCTCGAAGCCAGGGTCGCTGAACTGGAAACCGAGCGGGCGGCTCAGCCGAAGAGTTGAAGGCAGTCGCCCCTACACGACGAACGCCATCCGGGCATCAGCCTGCCCAAGGTCTCCTCTTTGGATCCGCTACGTCAACGCAACTGACCGATTCGCTCAAAAACGCTATCGTTGCGCGCCGGCGCGCTTTGCTAGACTCGGCGACCAATGAGGAGAACCACCCTTGAGAGACCTCGCAACCGGGACCGGCAGTGCAACGCCGTCGCGTTTCGCGCTGCTGGAAGCCGAGTTACTCAGTGTCCGCTGAGCCGATTGCTGGTCGCTACACCCGGGCGGCCATCGCCTTCCACTGGCTGACGGTGGTCTTGATCGTCGCTTCGGTCAGCGTTGGCCTCTACATGGTCGAGCTCAAGCTGAGCCCGCTGAAGCTCAAGCTCTATTCCTGGCACAAGTGGGTGGGCGTGACCATCTTTCTGCTGGTGACGGCGCGCCTGATCTGGCGCGCGTGGCACCCAGCCCCGCCGCTGCCCGCCGGCACACCTCAGTGGCAACGTGCGGCGGCCACCATCAGTCACTGGCTGCTGTATGCGTGGCTCGTCTGCATCCCGATCTCGGGCTGGTTGATGAGTTCGGCTTACGGCGTGACGGTGGTCTACTTCGGCGTGATTCCGCTGCCCGACCTGGTGGCGAAGAACAAGGAACTGGCGGAAACCCTCAAACTGTTGCACGAGACGCTGGTGTACACGATGCTCGCTCTTGCCGTGCTGCACGCCGCCGCCGCGATCAAGCATCACGCGATAGACCGCGACGATGTGCTTCATCGCATGCTGCCGCTGATCAAACCTCGCCGATGAACGGGACCGTACAAGGAAGCCTCACGACTCGATTGCTGCGCCGATGGATGCTGTGTGCGGCGCTCGTGGCGCCTGGGTTGTTGAGTGCCGAGGCGCACGCCCAGCGCGTGACCGGGGTCAACCTGGACAAGAGCGCCATCACGTTCGTCGCACGGCAGATGAACGTGCCGACCGATGGCAAGTTCGGAAAGTTCACGCTGCAGCTCTCGTTCGACCCGGCCAAGCTGAACGAGAGCCGGGTGCAGCTGGAGGTAGACCTCGCCAGCATCGACACCGGCAGCGCGGACGCAAACGACGAGGTCAAAGGCAAGGCATGGTTCGACGTGAAGAGCTATCCGACCGCCAAGTTCGTTTCCACCGCAGTGAAGAGCCTCGGCGGCAACCGCTACGAGGTCGCCGGCAAGATGACGATCAAAGGCCGCACCAAAGACGTGACGGCGCCTTTCACGTTCAAGCCAGAGGGGCAGGGCGGCCTGTTCGAAGGCGCCTTTGCTTTGAAGCGCCTGGATTTCGCCATCGGCGAAGGAGCGTGGGCGGACACCGATACAGTGGCCAACGAAGTACAGGTCAAGTTTCGTATATCGGGGACCTCCGGGCGCTAGCCCGGTTTCGAGCAACTCAACTGAAGGAGATCTGAATGCAGAAACTCAACGCAGCTATCGTGGCGCTCGCCAGCGGACTGGTGTCGTTGCCGGCCTTGGCGGCCGACTCCTACACCATCGATCCGGGCCATACTCATCCCAGCTACGAGATCAGCCACTTCGGCTGGTCCATCCAGCGCGGCCGGTTCGACAAGGTGAGCGGGAAGATCACCCTCGATCGTGCAGGCAAGACCGGGAGCGCGGACGTTACTATCGACGCGACCTCCCTCAGCACGGGCGTAGCCAAGCTGGACGAGCACCTCAAGAGCGAAGACTTCTTCAATGTGGCGAAGTACCCAACGCTGACCTTCAGGGCGTCCAAGATCGTCTTCAACGGCGATGCGCCCGGTTCCGTGCCGGGCGAGTTCACGATGCTCGGCGTAACCAAGCCGGCGACCTTGACCGTCGAGCGTTTCAGCTGCGGCATGCACCCGATGCTCAAGAAGGAGGTGTGCGGCGCCGAAGCCACCGTCACCATCAAGCGCTCCGATTTCGGCATGACCAAATACGTGCCCAATCTCGGTGACGACGTAAGGCTGGAGATCAACATCGAAGCGTTCAAAGACTAGACTGCCGGTCCCGGAAAAAGGGGCGCTCGCGCGCCCCTTTTTCGTTTCGTCTATCCTACCAACATGTCGGTAGCCGTCCTCTACAGCCGCGCCATATCGGGCATGGATGCGCCTCCGGTGACAGTCGAGGCGCACCTGGCGAACGGATTGCCAAGCTTTACCATCGTGGGGCTTCCCGACACCGAGGTGAAAGAGGCCAAGGACCGCGTCCGCGCGGCTCTGCAGACTGCGCGCTTCGAGTTCCCTGCCCGCCGCATTACCGTCAACCTGGCCCCCGCCGACTTGCCCAAGGAGAGCGGCCGCTTCGACCTGCCGATCGCGCTGGGCATCCTCGCCGCCACCGGACAGATTCCGGCCGATCAGTTCGAGCGGTTCGAGTTCGCCGGAGAGCTGGCGCTGACCGGCGACCTGCGCGCGATCCGCGGTGCACTCGCCATGACCTACTCCGCCCACCGGTCGGGCCGGGCTTTCGTTCTCCCCGCGACCAACGCGGCCGAGGCGGCGCTGGTTCGCGATGCCGTCGTCTATCCTGCGAGCACCCTGCTGCAGGTCTGCGCGCATCTCACCGGTGCCGAGCCGCTGCAGCAGTGGTCGCAACCGGCCGAGGCACGCGACGCCGTCTACGCCGACCTGTGCGAAGTCAAAGGTCAGGCACAGGGCAAGCGAGCGCTCGAGGTCGCCGCGGCGGGAGCACATAGTCTTCTGATGTCCGGGCCTCCGGGCACCGGCAAGACCATGCTGGCAGAGCGCCTGCCCGGGATTCTTCCGCCCATGACGGACGAAGAGGCGCTCGAGTCCGCCGCCATTCAGTCCGTGGGCTCGGGTGGCTTCGACGTGCGCAACTGGAGGCGCAGGCCGTTCCGCGCCCCGCACCACACGGCCTCCGGGGTCGCGCTGGTGGGCGGCGGCAGCTTGCCGCGACCGGGCGAGATCTCCATGGCCATGCACGGAGTGCTGTTCATGGACGAGCTGCCCGAGTTCAGCCGCGACGTGCTGGAGGTGCTACGCGAGCCGCTCGAATCCGGCCGCATCACGATCTCACGCGCTGCGCGCCAAGCGGACTTCCCCGCCCGCTTTCAATTGGTGGCGGCGATGAATCCCTGCCCCTGCGGCTACCTCGGCCACTACTCGGGCAAATGTCACTGCACGCCCCAGCAAGTCGCCCGTTACCGTCGACGCATCTCGGGGCCGCTGCTCGATCGCATCGACATCCACCTCGAAGTGCCGGCGGTCCCGCCTGAGGAAATGGCCGGGCGGTTGGCCGGCGAGGGGAGCGAAACGATCCGCGCGCGTGTGAGCCAGGCGCGCGAGCGGCAGCTCGCGCGGCAAGGCAAGCCCAACGCTCAACTGACCTCGCGCGAGGTCAACCAGCACGCCATGCCGGACGAGCGGGGCGAGCAATTGCTCAAGCAGGCGATCAGCCGGCTCGGCCTCTCGGCGCGCGGTTATCATCGCATCCTCAAGGTAGCGCGCTCGGTTGCGGACCTGGCGGCCGAGCAACGTTTGCTGGCGGCGCACGTGGCGGAGGCGATTCAGTATCGGCGGATCGATCGGAGTTGAATGCACCCGTACGTGCTCCGCGCTCCGGCACGCGGCCCCGATCGCCCGGTCGCGCATGTGCGAATTGATCAGAGCTTCCGTAGATGAACGAATTGAGCAACTGGGAAGAGGAGCAGCGCTCGGCATACCTCTACCGCGCGCTGGCCCGGATCGAGAAGGGCACGCCGCGAGAGCGGCTGTTCTCGGAGCTGGCGCGCGAAGCCGCGAGCCAGTCCGGAATCTGGGCAGAGGCCACACGCAAGCGGGGCGGCGCGGCACCCAGCGGGTATACGCCCGACTTGCGCACGCGCATCGTCGAGCGGCTCACCCGCCGTTTCGGGCCGCGTCACATGCGCTCGATACTCGCCGCGATGAAGGTGCGCGGCATGTCGGTTTATTCCAGTGTGGATCCCGGACACCCGATGCCCGACGCGACCACGGGCACCGAGCGGCGCCACCGGGGATTGGCGAGTGGCGGCAATCTGCGCGCGGCGGTCTTCGGGGTCAACGACGGCCTCGTGTCCAACGCGAGCCTGATCCTGGGCGTGGCCGGGGCCTCTGCGGAACCGGGCTTGATCCTGCTGTCCGGGGTCGCGGGGCTGCTGGCAGGCGCCTTCTCGATGGCCGCGGGCGAATACGTTTCGGTGCGCTCCCAGCGCGAGATGTACGAGTACCAGATCGGGCTGGAGCGCGAAGAGCTGGGCGAGTATCCCGAGGAAGAAGCGAAAGAGCTGGCCCTGATCTACGAGGTGCGTGGCATGCCCTGGGACGAGGCCAAGCGGCTGGCCGACTCCATGATCGCCGACCCGGAGCGCGGCCTCGACACGCTCGCGCGCGAAGAACTGGGCCTGAATCCTGACGAGCTGGGCTCGCCCTGGGGTGCGGCCACGTTCTCGTTCGTGTCGTTCGCAACCGGTGCCCTTATTCCACTGCTGCCGTTTCTGTTCGGCAAGAATGCCAGCGCGCTGTATGTCGCCATCGGACTGACCACCGCGGCGCTGTTCGCGGTGGGCGCCGTGCTGAGCCTGTTCACCGGGCGCGGTGCATTGCGAGGCGGGCTGCGTATGCTCCTGATCGGGGCCAGCGCCGGGGCGTTGACATTCTTGATCGGGAGATGGCTCGGCGTCAGTTTCGGCTAACTGCAGGCGATAGGTCCCGGTGCGCGGTGAGGGTGGGGGTTTCCTATCGCCTATCGCTTGTGACCTTGGTTTTCATTGATTGACAGCAAGCCCACAAGCCGTTATCGTTCATGCAATTGCGCCGATTTGATCGCAGCTTGCGGGCGCTTAATAAATGTCGCTAAAGCGCGGGGAGAAGTAGCCACCCGTCCGCGCTTGCGGCCGGGTGTTTTATTTTTATGGCTCACGATCGCACCGCCCTTCTTCATCGCCTGCTCGAGGAGCGCATCCTGATTCTGGATGGCGCCATGGGCACGATGATCCAAACCCACCGCCTGGACGCGCGCGCCTATCACGGGGATCGCTTTCACGATCACGGCTGCGACCAGAAGGGCAACAACGATCTGCTCACGCTGACGCAGCCGGGGCTCATCTCCAGGATCCACGCGGGCTATCTCGAGGCCGGCGCGGACATCCTCGAGACCAACACCTTCAACTCCACCCGCATCGCCATGGCCGACTACGGGATGGAGGGACAGGTGCACGAGCTGAACCTCGTGGGTGCGCGGCTGGCGCGGGAAGCGGCGGACGAATTCACCCGCCGTACGCCGGACAAGCCGCGCTTCGTTGCCGGCGTTCTCGGCCCCACCAACCGGACCGCCTCGATATCGCCGGATGTGAACAACCCCGGCGCGCGCAACACGCATTTCGACGAGCTGGTGGAAGCGTACTTGGAAGCGGTGCGAGGGCTGGTCGAGGGGGGTGCCGACCTGATCATGGTCGAAACCATTTTCGACACCTTGAACGCCAAAGCGGCGCTGTTCGCCGTGGACGAGTATTTCGAGAAGAGCGGCGTCTATCTGCCGCTGATGATCTCCGGCACCATCACGGACCGCTCGGGCCGGACGCTCTCCGGCCAGACCGTGGGCGCGTTCTGGAACTCGATGTCCCACGCACGGCCGTTCTCGGTTGGGCTCAACTGCGCGCTGGGCGCCAAGGACCTTCGGCCGCACATCGAGGAGCTGGCCGGCATCGCGCAGACTTACACCTCGCTGCATCCCAACGCTGGCCTGCCCAACGAGATGGGCGAATACGACGAGTCGCCCGAGTACATGGCGGGAATGCTGCGCGAGTTCGCGCAGGCCGGCTTCCTCAACATCGTGGGTGGCTGCTGCGGGACCACGCCCGGCCACATCCGCGCCATCGCGGAGGCGGTGCGGCCGTTCGCCCCGCGCCAGGTGCCGCAGGTGGAGAAGAAACTGCGGCTCTCCGGCCTCGAGCCCCTCACCATCGGCGACGACTCGCTGTTCGTGAACGTGGGGGAGCGGACCAACGTCACTGGGTCGAAGGCCTTCGCCCGCCTGATTCTGAACGGCAACTACGCAGAGGCGCTGAACGTCGCGCGGCAGCAGGTGGAAAGCGGCGCGCAGATGATCGACGTGAACATGGACGAGGCCATGCTGGACTCGAAGGCAGCCATGGTCACGTTCCTCAACCTGATCGCCTCCGAGCCGGACATCTCGCGGGTGCCGGTGATGAACGACTCCAGCAAGTGGAGCGTCATCGAAGCGGGCTTGACGTGCGTGCAGGGAAAGTCGGTGGACAACTCCATCAGTATGAAGGAGGGCGAGGCCGAGTTCATCCGCCAGGCGC
>JBGPMS010000021.1:0-28283 GCA_041487115.1 Gammaproteobacteria bacterium | reverse complement strand
GCGGCGATCCCCGCCTGGCTGATGCGCAGAGATCGGAGCTGACGATGAGCAAGAAAGTGCTGGTTGCCTACGATGGCACGCGCGAAGGGCGCAGCGGGTTGTTCGAGTTCACCCAGACGGTACTGCTGAAGGAGGCGGAAATCCATCTGCTGGCGGTGGTGCGGATGCCTGCGGGTGCGTTCCTCGCCGAGGGCTTTGTGCCCGAGGCGGTGATGGACGAAGAGAGGCAGCGCTACCAGGAGATCGCGGGCGAGGGCGTGCGCCTGCTGGCCGAGCGCGGCCATCGGGCTACGCCACATCTGGCCTACGGCGATCCCACCGAGGAGATCGTGGGACTGGCGAGGGCGCTGCCGGCCGACCTCATCGTCGTCGGGCACAAGAAGCAGTCGGCGCTAGCCATGCGCTGGTGGAAGAGCTCGGTGGGTGCCTCGCTGCTGGAGCAATCCCCGTGCAGCATTCTGGTGGCGGTGTGCGACCCGTGAGGCTCTGATCGAGGCGCTGAAGCCCGGCACGCATACAGACTCCTCATTCCAGAGCACGGCGCGACGCGGAAGCCGGCCGGGCGCCTGCGGCTAGTCTGGACGCGCGCCGCACAGCGGCGCATCCTAACGCCTGCCTGGCAGCCTCGAGGGCGTGGCGGAGGAATCCGGCCTATGCCGTCCGCTTAGGCTCGGTTCTCGAGGCATCACCTGCAGGGCGCGCCCGGCAATCCAACAACATCAAATACGGGAGGAGACTTCAACCATGGCCACTGCAAATACTGCCGCCCCGCGATGGTGGGTGCCGGGCGACTGGAACGGATTCTTCGGGCTGTTCACCAACGTCCTGCTGAACGTCATCGTCCTCACGACGTTGTGCCTGTACGTCGTCCAGCTTCCACCCGATACGGTCTACGGGCGGGTGCTGCCGGCGCTCGGGATCGCGCTGCCGCTGGGCAACCTGTTCTACGCCTATCTCGCCTGGCAGCTCGCGAAGAAGGAGGGGCGCTCCGACGTAACCGCGATGCCCTACGGGCCGAGCGTGCCGCACATGTTCATCGTGGTGCTGGTGATCATGCTCCCCACCTACCTGCAGACCAAGGACCCGGTGCTGGCCTGGCAGGCCGGGCTGGCCTGGTGCTTCATCATCGGTGTCATCGTGCTGCTGGGCGCCTTCATCGGGCCCTGGATCCGCAAGATGACCCCGCGCGCGGCGATGCTCGGCACTCTGGCCGGCATCTCCATCGCGTTCATTTCCATGCGCCCGGCGTTTCAGATGTGGGAGGTGCCCTGGATCGGCCTCGCCTGCTTCGCGATCGTGCTGATCACCTGGACCGCCAACATCCGGCTGCCCGGCGGCGTGCCGGGGGGGCTGGCGGCGGTCATCGTCGGCGCGGTGATCGGCTGGGCGGCCGCGGCCTTCGGCTGGAGCGGCTACATGAAGGCCGACGGCGTGAGCAAAGCCTTCGAGACCTTTGGCCTGCACTTGCCCTGGTTCTCGCTGGACGTGTTCACTGGCCTCGCGAACATCGGCCCGCTGCTGGCCACCGCCATCCCGCTGGGCATCTACAACTTCACGGAGGCCATGAACAACGTGGAGAGCGCCTCGGCGGCAGGCGACAACTACAATCTGCGCAAGATCCTGCTGGCTGACGGTCTGGGCGCTATCGTCGGCTCACTGCTGGGCAGTCCGTTCCCGCCGGCGGTGTATATCGGCCATCCGGGCTGGAAGTCGGTGGGCGGCCGCGTCGGCTACTCGCTGGCGACCGGGATCTGCATCGCGCTGGTCTGCTTTCTCGGCCTGACCGCGCTGCTGCTGAACGTGATCCCGCTGGTGGCGATCCTGCCGATCCTGCTGTTCATCGGCCTGGTGATCGGCGCGCAGGCGTTCCAGGCCAGCCCGTCGAGCCATGCACCGGCGGTGGTGCTGGCGATCATCCCCAACATTGCCGAGTGGGCCAGGATCAACATCGACAGCGCGCTTCAAGTGGCGGGCAGCGGCGCGGACAAGGTCGGCTTCGCCGCACTGGCACAGGTGGGCGTCGTGTACCAGGGCATGGCGCTGCTGGGCAGCGGTTCGGTGCTGGCCGGCATGGTGCTCGGTTCGATGGCGGCCTTCATCATCGACCGCAAGCTCACGCATGCCGCGGCGGCAGCATTCATCGGCGCGGCGCTCGCCTTCATCGGACTGATACACGGGCCACATCTCGGCTGGATGGTGTCGCCGCTGGTGGCGCTGGGCTACGCGATGTTCGGCGTGGTCTGCTTGCTGCTGTCGAGGCAGCTCCCGCCGAGCTCAGCGGCTGCGAGCTGAGCATCTTCTGCTTCCCTCACCCGCGGAGAAAATCCCGGGTGAGGGAGGTATCTTGTTGGCGGAACTTTAGCGCGATCGAAATCATTCATCGCCCACGATGTGGGTCCCAGCCGCACCGCTAAGGGCGCGGCCGAGATTGGGCGGATTGGTGATGATGGCGCGGCCCCCTGGTGCGCCTTCGAGGAAAGAAATCACCGCGTCGATCTTGGGCGCCATGCTGCCCTTGGCGAAGTGGCCCTCGGCGACGTAGCGCCGCAGTTCGGACAGCGTGACGCGATCGAGCCATTTTTCGCCGGGCTGGTTGAAGTTGAGGGCGACCTTCTCCACGCCGGTGGAAATGACGAACAGCTCGGCCTGCAGATCGCGGGCGAGCAGGCTCGACGCCAAGTCCTTGTCGATCACCGCCTCCAGCCCCTGCAGCTCGCCGTCCTTGTCCTCCACCACCGGAATGCCGCCACCGCCGCAGGCGATGACGATGTAGCCCTGACCGCTCATCGACTTGATCGCATCCAGCTCGACGATGCGCCTGGGCTGCGGCGAGGCGACCACCCTGCGCCAGCCGCGGCCGGCGTCTTCTTTCACGGTCCAACCGAGCGTGGCCGCGAGCTCCTTCGCCCTCGCCTCCTCCATCTGCGCGCCGATAGGCTTGCTCGGGTCTTTGAATGCGGGGTCGTTCGGGTCCACCAGCACTTGCGTCACGAGGGTGACGACCTTGCGCGCCAGGGTGCGGCGCCGGAACTCGTTGTACAGCGAGCGCTGAAACATGTAGCCGATGGCGCCCTGGGTGTCCGCATCCGCATAGTCCACCGGCACCTCGGGCACCTCGCCCTTGGCCATACCCGAGCGGCGCAGGATGAAGCCCACCTGCGGGCCGTTGCCGTGGGTGAGGACCACGGTCCACCCGGCCGCCACCATGTCCGCTACGTAGTGCGAGGTCGTCGCCGCTGCCTTGAACTGGTCGAGGATCGACTGATGCTGCTCGTCGACGATCAGCGAGTTGCCTCCGACCGCGACGATGGCGGTCCGATTCGCGTTCGTCATGCCATCTGCTCCGGCGCTAGCGCGCGCCTTATCGCCGCGAGCGCGTTGATGGCCTGCGTGAAGCACTCGAGCGGGGCGCGCGTGATGCCGGCGCCGATCTGACCCACGCCCGGCTCGCGGTGCGCGATGCCGGTGTTGATGATCGGCGTGATGTTCGTGTCCAGCACCTTGCGTGCATCGATGCCGGCCGGCGTGCCGTTGAAGTTCATCGCCGGCAAGGTGAACGCATTGTTGCGGCCGAGCGTGATGTGCGACATCTCGCGCGTGTAGGCGATGGCATCCTGCGGCGTGCCGCCGACGAACTGCACGATGGCGGGCGCCGTGGCCATGGCAAAGCCGCCCAGCCCGGCGGTCTCGGTGATCGAGCTGTCGCCCATATCCGGCGCCGCGTGCTCGGGACCGTAGCCGGGAAAATACAGTCCGTTCACCAGTGGCGCAGGCGCTTCGAACCACTGCTCTCCGGTGCCCGACAAACGGACGCCGAAGCGCACGCCGTTACGCGACATGGCGGTGACCAGGCTGCTGTCGGGCACATCGTGCGCGGCATCCAGCATGGCTTTGCACGCCGCCATGGAGAGATTGAGGAAGAAGTGGTCATTGCCGGCGATGAAAGTGATCGCCTCCGCCATTCCTGCCTGATCGAACCCGCTCACCAAGGCGGCCGGGACGAGCTTCTTCAGGAACAGCGACGAGGCCGCCGCGTTGCGGTTGTGCACCTCGTCGCCCATCTGCAGGGCCTGCGCTATCAGCGGCTTCAGCTCCAGCGGGCCGAGCTTGGCCAGCGCGGCGCCAATCGCCGGTGCCAGCACGTCGGCCATCCAGTGCAGGCGCTTGATCACCTCCGGCGAATTGGCTCCGAAGCGCAGCGCTTTGCCCAGCCCCTCGTTCATGTTGGAGAACGCGCGGTTGCTTCCCACCGCGTTCTCTACGATCCAGACCGGCATGGACGGGCTGATGACGCCGGCCATGGGACCCACGGCGGCATGGTGGTGCGCCGAACCGAAGGCGATGTCACCGCTGTCCGCCAGCCGGCGCGCCGCGGCCGCATCAGCAGCCCAGCGCTCGAACAGGATTGCGCCGATCAGCGCCGCCTGCATCGGCCCGCACATCTCTTCCCAGGCAATGGGAGGGCCGGCGTGCAACAACATCCGCTCGCCCAAGCCGGGCACTGCCGCACGCGCCATCCCGACTCCGGTGAGCACCGGCTGTGCCGAGAGGTAACGCGCATAGGCCGACTGATTGGCGCTCTCCACGGCCGGGTGATTCACGAGCTGCGCCAGATTCCATCCAGCCGCCCGGTCGCCGCCCGCAGGCGGCGACCAATCCACCTGCACCGCCTTCCCACCGGCGCGGCCGATGGAATCGGCGAACGACGCGAGCCCGACGTTGACGATGGCCTCGCCGTCGTGGAACAAGTTGCTCATTGACCGCCAGTCTGCCTGGACAGTCGCGCCGGCGCGCGTCCCGCAACGATGCTCGCGGCAAGCCTGACAGCCTGCGCATTGCTCTCGGCCAGCACCATGCCTGCCTGGGTCAGAGCGTCCGACTGCCGCTCGAGGCCTTGAGGATCGCCCTGGGTACCGCAGATATGGCCCACGAACAACAGGCCTCGGCTCTGCCGGTTCGCAATTTCGCGCGCGCGTCGCAGCGCGGGGATCAGCTCGCTCGCGGGGTCCGCGTGGCTGCCGTAGCCCAGCACGACGTCGAGCAGGATCACCGCCGTCTCCGCATCCTCCGCCTCCTTGACGATGCGCTCGTTGCGCAGGCGGTAGTCGATCATCGGATGCAGACGGCCGCGGGTGAAGACATCATCGCCGAGGTCGATCAAGGCGTGGTGGTGGCTGTGCCCGAGCTCGGACAGCTCGCCTTCGCGCCGCACGGGAGTGTTGGAGTACACATTGGCCAGGCGCTCGTCGAGCAGCAGGGCCGCCTCGTAGCAGAAGGTGCCCCCGCTGAACAGCCCGCGGATGTAGCGCTGGCCGGCGGCCAGCGGTGGTAGCGCAATCGGGGGCACCGCGACCTCCCCGTAGGACTGGCGCGGGATGTCGCCCTTCGCGATCGCTGCGCTGGCGCGCGCTGCGTCCTCCAGTGTCTTGGCCCCATGCAGGTTGCCGCCCGATATCCTGGCTGGGTCGGCCCCGAGAAAATTGACCACCACCGGCTTGCCCACCTTGCGCGCCTCGCTCAAAATCCGTTCGGCAACGCCCGGCGCAGGCGGCTTGGAGATGAGTACGATCACTTTCGTGGCCGGGTCCGCCGCGAGATCTCTCAGCCCCTTCGACATGGAGATGCCGCCGATGCCGCTGTGCAGGTCGCGCCCGCCGGTGCCGATCGCCTGCGAGATCCCCAGCCCGAGCCGATCGACCAGCACGGTGACCTCCTGCAGGCCGGTGCCCGAAGCGCCCACCGCGCCGATCGGCCCGCGCTTCACCACGTTGGCGAAGGCCAAAGGGATGCCGTTGATGATGGCGGTGCCGCAGTCGGGGCCCATCACGATCAAATCCCGCTCGCTCGCCAGCTGCTTGAGGCGCAGCTCGTCCGCCTCGGGCACGTTGTCGCTGAACAGCATGACATTCAACCCCAGGCGCAGCGCTTTCATACCTTCCGCGGCCGCGTACTCGCCGGGAACGGAGATCAAGGCCATGTTGGAAGCACCGGCCTCGGCCAGCGCCATCTGAATGCTGCGCGGCTTGAATGCGGCTTCCGGCTGTCCCGAGCCGACGCTCGCCTGCCGGGTCAGGCTCCTCACCGCTTCGTCGATCGCGGCCGGCAAGACGGACGCCTCTCCCCGAACCACGACCAGCAGGTCCGTCGCGCCGGCGCCGGTTGCGCTCACCTCCAGGCCGGCTTCGGACAGCAGGGCCAGGTTGTTCTCCGTCGCCATTACAGCGGAGGCCTCCTCCACGCCGGGGAGCTTCGCGAGCCGGGCAGAGAGCTGCATCAGGTACACGGAATCCCGGTATTCCTTGGGGATGACCTTGAACGCAGTCGCCATGGGAGCACGCTGTTCCAGGTTATCTGAGCGCGGGGCCGACCCGGCTGCGGCCGTCCGCGCAAGCCGACCCGACCAGGAGCGAGGGACGCAGGCCGAACAGCAGGCCCACCAGCGAGTCCGCGCCGGAGCTGTGTCCGATGAGCACGACCCGCGTAGCGCCGGCCAGCACGCGCGGAGCATCGTTCACGGCCATCGCCGACACCAGCTCAGCCAGCGGTTCGGAGAACTCGCCCACCACCGCATTGAGCAGGAACTGGCGGCTGATGAGATGGGTGCCTGCCGCGAGCCGCTCGATCGGCTCGGCCAGCTCGGCCAGGAACGATCGCACCGCCGGCTCGAGCGAGCTCCGGCTCCACAGGGCGGCGAGGTAACCGACGATGAAGTCGTCCCCCGAAGGGGTGAGCCCGGGGCCGAGACCCACGAGCTGCCCGAGCGCCTGCATGGCGCTGTCCGCGTCGAGGCTCCACGTGGCGCGGTCCAGCACCGGGAGGGTCTGCCTCAAGCGCCGCTGCATCGCCCGATCCAGCGGTGAGCCCGGCTCGCCATCGCGCAGGAGAAGCGGAGCAAACCCGCTGGCAGGTGCGTGCTCCCGCAGCGTCGCACGCACGTCCAGCAGCAGGCGCAGCGTTCGCGTCGCACCGGCATCGACAACGCAGGCGGCCAATGCGCAACGCCAAGTGGTCGCGCCAGAGAGATGCAGCGCCATTCCGGCTCGAGGGATGCGCAGGCACGCGCCGTCAGCCACGACCGTCTGCCCGCCGCTGCATTGCGCCCGAAAGTCGACCGGCTCCGGCAGGATGCAGCGAATGCCGTGCGGCAGATTTCCCACTCCCTGAGACAGCAGCGTCACGAGTGTCCCGTGCTCGGTCTCGATGTTGCACGCCTGACGATAGACGCTGTGCACGCGGCCCGAGAAGGGCAACGACACGCGGCTGCCGATCGCCTGCACGAGGATGATCGTTGCGGGCTGCACCGGCGCAGGCCCGACGGGCGGCAAGGCGAAAGCAAGCGTGTCCGACGCGCTCGTCATGGATGCGGTGAATCCGGCTTCCTCGGTCCGGCGCAGCGACCGGGAGCCGCTCGGCTCAAGCATCCAGCGCCGCCAGCGCGCGCTTCGAATCCGACACCCACCCGAAGATGCCGCCTTGCGCTTTGACCATGGCCAGCGCGGCGTTCTGGAACTCCGGGAAGTAGGAGCCTACGCAATCGGACAGCACCACGCACTCGAAGCCGCGGTCGTTCGCCTCGCGCACGGTGGTGTTGACGCACACCTCGGTGGTGACGCCACAGACGATCAGCGTCTTGATCCCGTGATTGCGCAGAACCAGCTCGAGGTCCGTGGCGTAGAACGCGCCCTTGCCGGGTTTGTCGATCACGGTCTCGCCCGGCCGGGGATAGAGCTCCGGCACGATATCGTGGCCCAGCTCGCCGCGCACCAGGATGCGGCCCATGGGCCCGGGATCTCCGATCCGCGTCTTGCCCCGGCCGCGGACGAGCTTGCTCGGCGGGCAGTCGCTCAGATCCGGCCGGTGTCCTTCGCGCGTGTGGATGACCACCATCCCGAGCTTGCGCGCCGCGTCCAGCACGCGCCTGGTGGGCTGGATGGTGGCCTGCAGCGGCGTCACGTCGTTACCCAGCGCTTCCCCGAAACCGCCCGGCAGTACGAAGTCGCGCTGCATGTCGATGATCAGCAGCGCCGTGGTGGTGAGATCGAAATCGAGTGCGTAAGGCTCGGCGTTCATTTCTTTCTGTGCCATCGTCTGTCCTCCTTCCCCGGCCCGCTTCCGGCTTCTGCACGCCCTATGTATACTGCATGGTATACAAGATACCGGGGTGGGGAAAGGTGGGGAAAGCAGTGTCCATGACGATTCCTTCTCTGCTCGCCGACTACCGCAACGGGAAGCGCACGCCTTCGACAGTCGTCGAGGCCCTGCTCGCCCGCGGCGACGACGGCGCCTACGCCTGCGCCTGGATCCACCGGGTCGATGCCGACTCTCTCAGACAGCGCGCGAGAGCGCTGGAGGAGCAGGCGAAGGCGGACCTCGGCGCGCTCGATCGCCTGCCTCTGTACGGGGTCCCGTACGCCGTCAAGGACAACATCGACGCGGCCGGACTGCCCACTACGGCCGCCTGCCCCGCCTTCTCGTATCTGCCACAGCGGTCTGCCACGGTGGTCGAGAGGCTCGAGGCGGCTGGCGCAATGCTGGTGGGCAAGACCAACCTGGACCAGTTCGCCACCGGGCTCGTCGGCACGCGCTCGCCCTACGGCCCAGTGCCGAACGCCTTTCGCCCCGAGTACATTGCCGGAGGCTCAAGCTCGGGGTCGGCGGTGGTCGTGGCGCGCGGTCTAGTGAGCTTCTCGCTCGGCACCGACACCGCCGGCTCGGGGCGCGTGCCGGCCGGACTCAACAACCTCGTGGGACTCAAGCCGACCCGCGGCTTGCTGAGCGGGCGCGGCGTCGTGCCGGCGTGCCAGTCGCTGGACTGCGTCTCGGTGTTTGCGCTGACGACACCGGACGCGATCGCGGTGTTCGACGTGGCGCGCGGCTACGACGCCGGCGATCCCTATTCGCGCACGCTGAGCCTGTGGCCTGCCTCCTGCGGCGCCGCGTTCCGGTTCGGGGTCCCGGATCCGCTCCAGTTCTACGGCGACGAGCAGGCCCAGCGCGCCTTCGCGGACGCGGTGGCCAAGCTCCACGAGATCGGCGGAATGGTCTCGAAGGTCGAATTCTCGCTGTTCCTGGAGGCGGCGACCCTGCTGTACGACGGCCCGTGGGTAGCCGAGCGCATGGCGGCCATCAGGCCCTTCTTCGAGACCCATGCGGACGAGATCCACCCCGTCGTGCGCCAGATCATCGGCGGCGCCAGCGCCTACTCCGCCACCGATCTGTTCCAGGCCATTACGCGCTTGCACGCCCTGAGAAAAGACGCCGCCAGAGTGTGGGACTCCATCGACGTGCTGGTCGTGCCTACGGCACCGACGGCCTACAGGATCGACGAAGTGCTGGCCGA
Organism: Gammaproteobacteria bacterium; assembly: GCA_041487115.1. Classification (GTDB taxonomy): domain Bacteria; phylum Pseudomonadota; class Gammaproteobacteria; order Burkholderiales; family SHXO01; genus SHXO01. The sequence continues at coordinate 18,943 of JBGPMS010000021.1, read as the reverse complement.
ACCGTTCCAGACCAACCGGCGCCTGGGCCACTACACCAACTTCGTGAACCTGCTGGATCTCGCTGCCGTCGCGGTGCCGGCCTCGTTCCGGTCCGACGGACTGCCGGTCGGCATCACGCTCATTGGTCCGGCCGGAAGCGATCGCATGCTGGCGGACCTGGCACAGCGCTTCCATCAGCGCGCCGAGTTGCCTCTCGGGGCTCTGGATGAGCGATTGCCGCCCCCTGCTCCCATCGCGCCCGGCAAGGACAGCGTCAAGGTGGCGGTGGTCGGTGCGCACCTGAGCGGGCTGCCGCTCAACCACGAGCTGACGCGACGCGGCGCTCGCCTGGAGCGTGCCGCGCGCACGGCGGCGCGCTACCGCCTGTTCGCCCTGCCCGGGACGACGCCGCCCAAACCAGGAATGGTCCGCGAGGGCTCCGGTGCCGGACAGGCCATCGAACTGGAGGTGTGGCGGATGCCCGCCGACCTGTTCGGCGCCTTCGTAGCGGGCATCCCTTCTCCGCTGGGCATCGGCAACATCGAGCTGGAGGACGGCGAATGGGTGCAGGGCTTCCTGTGTGAGAGCTGGGCTCTGGCGGGCGCCGAGGACATCTCGCGCTTCGGCGGTTGGCGCGCCTTTCTCGCCAGCCGGGCGAGGCCCTAGGGGGATTTGCATTACCAGCCGAGCACTGCATGCGCGGGCTTCGATTTTATGCCTGCAGACTTTTTCGAGCGTATACTTTCGTCGGCCTCAGGGTAGCAGCAGCTGGGGAGGAGTCCAAGCCGCAAGTCGACAGCATCGGTCCCGCACACGCACACCCCGACAGGGGCGCAGCGCGTTTTTTTCCATGACGACAAATGGTTGACCGCCAGCGTCAACAGGGAGGAGGAGAAAATGCGAAGCAGTGCCAGCTTCAAGCAGCGTGCAGTCGGTAGTCTTCTGGGAGCATCTCTGCTCGGTGCCGCCGGCCTCGCCGCCGCGGAAACCATCTACTTGCCCATCACCCGGGACGGCCCCTGGCCGGTCAAGTGCGCGCAGGAAACCCTGGGCACGTGTCACAACCGCTGGCATCCGGACATCAAGCCGGCGGCAACGGCGAACGTGGGCGACACGGTGATCTTCGACACCCGCGACGCGCTCGACGAGCCGTTCAAATGGGATTCGGGCCCCAAGACGGTGGCGGCCGCCAACCTCAACCTCGTGCATCCGCTGACCGGGCCTTTGTACGTCAACGGCGCCGAGCGCGGCGACGTGCTGGCCGTGACCATCCTCGACGTGATCCCCGGGCCCGACCGGTTCGGCTACACCATCATCGTCCCAGGCTTCGGCTTCCTGCGCGACGCGTTCCCCAACCCCTTCATCGTCCACTGGAAGCTGCTGCAACGCCCGACCGGGGTCTACTACGCGATCTCGGATGATCTGCCGGGTGTGGAGCTTCCGCTGCATGGCTTCACCGGGACCATCGGCGTGGCGCTCGGCATGCCGGAGATCGAGATCGCTTACCAGCGCGAGGAAGAGCTGCGCAAGGCGGGCGGATTCGTCTTGCCGCCGGAGCCGCAGGATGCGCTTCCCGCCGACCTGTGCGGGCCCGGCGGCCGCTCCGCGGACCGCTGCCTGCGCACGGTTCCCCCGCGCGAGAACGGTGGCAACCAGGACGTAAAGCAGATGGTGAGGGGCACGACCCTGCTGTTCCCCTGCTGGACCAAGGGCTGCCTGCTGTCCATGGGCGACACGCATTTCGCCCAGGGCGACGGCGAAGTGTCCGGCACGGCGATCGAGATGAATGCGGTGGTCACGGTCAAGGTCGAGGTGCGCAAGGGACAGGGCGCCTATGTCCGCTGGCCGCAGATCGAAGGCAAGGCAGTAGCGGGCATTCTGAAGGACCTGGAGCCGGACCGGTTCATCGCGACCATGGGCATACCCGTGAAGCCCAAGGGTGAGATGACGGCCCCGCTCAAATACCTGGATGGAGCGCGCCTGGGGCCGCTCACCAATATGTCCGAGGACACCACGCTGGCCGCCCGTGACGCGCTGCTGAAGATGATCGACCTGCTCACCGGGCCGAATTCGCCATCGAAGCACAAGCTGACCCGCGAGCAGGCTTACGTGCTGTGCAGCGTCGCCTGCGACCTGCACATCAGCAACATGGTCGACGTGCCGAACTACGTGGTGACCAACATACTGCACTTGGACGTGTTCAAGTAGGAGCCCGCGCGACGGGCCTGTTCGCATGTCCATCGAGCGCCGCGTGTTCTTGCAGACCGCGCTGGCCGTCGCCGGCGCGGTCCTGCTCGCCGGTCATTCGCCCTACCGCCAGTGGTACGCGTTCAGGGCCAAGCATTGGCTCATCGTCGCGGCCCACGGCGACCCACAAGCCTCCCGCCTGGCCGACGCGGTGTCGGAACGCCTGGCCTCGCAGGTCCCGGAGAGCCAGGCGATGGCCGCAGAGGCGGAAACCGAGCGGGATGTCGTGCAGCTCCTGCGCAGCCGGCAGCTCGAGCTGGGCATCCTGACCGTCGACGCGGCCAACGATGCATGGTCCGGGAGCGGCACCGCTCGCCGTGACGGACCTGTGCCGTTGCGTACCCTCACGGCTTTCGGACCTCACCTGCTGGTTGCGCTGGACGATTACTCCAGCGACAGGACGATGCAGATCGTGGCGGCGCTCGCCGGTTTGCGTTGGCAGGACGACCCCCTACCGACCCCGCGACCGGCGCACGAGTCACACGTCCCGCTCCACTCCGGCGCCGCGCGTTACCAGCAGGCGGCGGAGCCGCAACTCGGCCGCTAGTGCGTGTGAAGTGTGTCCTGTTGGCGCTCGGCCTGCTGGCCGCCGCGCCTTGTGTGGCGCTTGGCCACACCGTCCTCGATCCGGAGGTCGCGCAGAACCTGCTGGACCAGATCGCGCGCTCCCGTGCCGCAGCCAACTCGGAGTCTGACCGCGAGGCTCGCGCCGAAGCGTGTTTCATTCTCGGCACCCGTGTCCAAACGCTGGTCGGATTGCTGAATCAGGACCTCAGCGCCCACGGCGCGAACCAGCCGCTGGCGCAGGGGGTGATACAGCGACTCGCCGGCTCGGAGGTCAAGGTCACATGGTCCGAGCGGAACCAACGCTACAGCTACGACCTGGAGGCATTCCAGCGCTACCGGAAGCTCGCGCCGAGCGGGCCGCACGCTGCGGAGGCCAGGTTCCAGTTGCTCTCCACGGGCTTCTATTCCACGCTCGGCCCAGACCCTGCCGAGGTCCAGGCGGAGGACGTGCCGGCGGTAATCAGGGGGCTCGCCGAAGAGAAGCGCTTTCTGCAAGACTATCCGCAGGAGGCCAGAGCCCGGGAAGTGCGCTTCTATCTCGGCGTCGATTGCTACCGTCTGTCCCGCCACGTCCACGCTCCTGCTGAGGTCCGGAGCTACAGAAAATGCGCTCTGCAAGAACTGGAGACGGTGGCCGTCCGCTACCCGGACAGCATCGAGGCCCGTGCGGCCGTGACTCTGCTCGAAGGCGACGACGATCGCCTGCGCCGCTAAAGGGCACAGTGGCGCGCCACCGCGGCAGCGTAACGCACCCGTCAGCAGCCGAACCGTCAGCCGTGCGCGCGGGCTTCCTGCGTCGGCGCGAGCAGCGCGGCTTCGACGTAGTCCAGCTCCTGTTGGATCACGAACAGCACTTGCTCGTTGATCCTGCGGTTGTTGCGCAACGCATGCAGCTCCGCTCGCTCCGCCGCCACAGCGGCGAGCCTGATGCTGCGCTCCGCGGCGATGCGCGGGAGCACCTGCTCCGCCTCTTCGCCGGTCTCCGCCTTCACCTCCCGTATGCGCCGGTGATACTCGTCGATCAGCCGCATGGTGAAGCCGCGGTCGTCGGCGGAGTCCTGGTGATCCAACCGGCTGCGGAGCTCGGCGATGGCCGCGTGCGCCGCCGCGATGCGCGCTGCACGCGCCTCGCGTTCGTTGATGTCGTCGCCGGTCACGCCGAGCCAGCGGATCAGCATGGGGAGCGTCAGGCCGTTCACGACCAGGGTGAGGACGATGACGCTGCTGGCCAGGAAGATGAGCAGGTCGCGCCCAGGGAAGGACGCCGCGCCCGCTGTGAGCGGGATCGACAGCGCCGCCGCCAGCGTGACAGCGCCGCGTAGCCCGGCCCAGCCGGCGATGAACACATCGCGCCAGGGGGCCGCCGCCATGTTGGGCTGGTGCAGGCGGTTGAGCCAGAGGCCGATGCGCGAGCCGGGAAACATCCAGACCAAGCGCACGCCGACGACGATGGCCCAGACCACCAGCGCAGCGCCGGCCAGGTGGCTCCAAGTGTAGCCGCCGATACCGTGAAACACGCCAGGCAACTGCAGACCGAGCAGCAGGAACACCAGCCCGTTGAGCACGAACAGCACGGTCCGCCACACCGACCAGGCGAGCATGCGCGTCTCGATGCTCATGAAGCGCGTGTCGTGCAGACCGGAGTGGATGCCGGCCACAACCGCCGCGAGGACACCGGAGACATGGGCGGACTCGGCCGCCAGATAGGCGCCAAAGGGCGTGAGCAGCGACAGCCAGACCTGGATTTCCGCCGCCTCCATCCCGTGCCGCGTGAGCTGCAGCCGCAGCTGCTCGATCAGCCAGGAGACAGCCAGGCCGATGAGCGCACCGCCGCCCGCCACCAGGAGAAAGCTGAGCGCCGCGTCGCTCATGGAGAAAGCGCCGGTGATCGCGGCCGCTACGGCGAACTTGAAGGCCACCAGCCCGGAGGCGTCGTTGATCAGGCTCTCGCCGTTGAGGACGGTGGTCATGCGCAGGGGCAGCTTCAGCTTCTCGGTGAGCGCGCTCACCGCCACCGCATCGGTGGGTGAGACCACTGCCCCCAATGCAAACCCGGCTGCCAGCGGGATCTCGGGGATCAGCGCGTGCACGGCATAGCCCACGACCACCACCGTGGCCACCACGAGGCCGAGGGCCAGCAGCAGTATCGAATAGCGAAAGGTCAGAAACTCGCGCTTGTTGAACAGCCAGCCGTCGGCGAACAACAGCGGCGGAATGAACAGCAGGAAGAAGACCTCCGGGTCGAGGGTGAGGTTGCGCAGATGCGGCACGAAGCTCAGCGCCGCGCCGCCCAGAATGAACAACAGCGGCAGCGGTATCGGGACGCGCTTGGCCAGCGCGCCGAGCAGAGCGACGACGAGGATGAGGGCGAGGGAGAGCTCGATGAGTTCCATGGCAGGCGGAGCTTACCAAGTAGAGGGTGTTGGCGCGTGACCAGCCTTCAGCGCCTGAACTCCGGCTTCACCGCTCGGTACAGGCGGCGGAACTTCTCCCCCGCCGACCGATAGGCCTCGACCAGGGCGGGTTCCGGCTCGATCACCTCGCTCACCGTCGGAACGGTGCACACGTCCCGCACACTCTCGCCGGTCGCAGCCAGCCGCGCCAGTCGTGCGGCCCCGAACGCCGGGCCCTTCGCACCTTCCCGGTACAGCAGCACCGGCCGGTCCAGCGCGTTGGCCAGGATGCGCATCCACACGCGGCTGCGGCTGCCGCCGCCGATCGCCGCCACTCGCTCCACCCGGGTTCCCGCCGCGGCCAGGCAGTCCTGGGCTTCGGCGATGGACAGAGCCACACCCTCCAGCACCGACTGAACCAGCGCTTCCGTGGAGGTTTCCGTGTCGAGGCCGAAGAAAACCCCTCTGGCATAAGGATCGTTGTGGGGTGTGCGCTCGCCGCTCAGATACGGCAGGAAGATGAGACTGCCCGCGCTCCGGTAGTGCGCCTCGACGTGCGCCAGCAGCGTATCGATCTCCGCGCCACCGAGCAGGGTCGCGACCCAGGCCAGACAGCTTGCCCCGTTCAGCATCGCCGCCATCTGGAACCAGCGTTCGGGAACGGCGTGGCAGAACGCGTGGATGAAGGCTTCGGGAAAGGGGCGATAGGTTGCGGTGGTCACGAAATACTGTCCCGATGTCCCGAGCGAAATGAAGGCGTCGCCGTCCGAGACCGCGCCGATTCCCACCGCGCCAGCCGCGGCATCGCCCGCCCCGCCCGCGACGATGACGTTCGCCGGCATGCCCCACTCGCGCGCGATGTCGGGCCGCAGGGTGCCGCACGGGTCCGAACCCTCGGCGAGGCGGGGCATCTGCGCCGCAGACAGTCCGGTCGCGCGCAGTATCTCCTCCGACCAGACACGACTGGCCTCGTCCAGCCACAGGGTTCCCGCGGCGTCGGACCGGTCGGTAATCTTTTCCCCGGTCAGGCGAAAGCGGACGTAATCCTTGGGCAACAGCACCACGCTGATGCGCGAGAAGGTCTTGGGCTCGTGCCTGGCGAGCCAGACCAGCTTCGGGGCGGTGAAGCCCGGCATCGCAGGTACACCCGCGATCGCTGCAAGGCGCGGCACCCGCTGCTCGAGCGTACGGCATTCCTCGTGCGAGCGCCCATCGTTCCACAGAATCGCAGGACGTAGCACGGCACCTTCGCGGTCCAGCAGCACCGCGCCGTGCATCTGGCCGGACAGGCCCAGCGCGCGGACTGCGGCAAACCCGCCAGGGACCGCCTGCCTCAACGCCAGCACAACGCGACCCACGGCGCTCCACCAGGCCTCGGGATCCTGCTCGGACCAGAGCGGTCGTGGTAGTGCGATCGACAAGGGCTCCGCGGCTTCGGCAACGACGAGCTGATTCTCGTCGACGAGAAGCGCCTTGACGGCGGAAGTGCCCACATCGATGCCGAGAAACACGCCTGCCATGGGATCTCTCGAAGCTCCGTCGTGCCTTGACCAACATTAAGGGGAGGCCTTAGCGAAAGCAACCCGATGTCTGTAATATAGCCGGCGAGGAGGAGAGATACGCCGCTAAGAGCGTTCGCGCCCTGCCCGCTGCCGAATGTACATTCCCGGCGCCTATTGCGCTTGCAGGCGGGTCCGTCCGTTGTCTCCCTCCAGAGTCTGGTCCGTTCCACTCGAATTGGGGGTCACAACATGAAAGCAACGAGACGCATCCTGCTGTCCTTGTTCGCCTGCAGCGCATCCCTGGCCTATGCTCAGCAGCCGGTCGTCGGCCTCATCACCAAAACGGAGACCAACCCGTTTTTCGTGAAGATGAAGGAAGGCGCGCTGGAGGAAGCCAAAGCCAAAGGCGCCAAACTGATGAGCGGCGCCGGCAAGTTCGACGGCGACAACGCCGGCCAGATCACCGCGCTCGAGAACATGGTCACCGCCGGCGCCAAGGCGATTCTCATCACACCGAGCGATACGAAGGCGATCGTGCCCGCCATCAAGAAGGCGCGCGATGCCGGCGTGCTGGTGATCGCGCTGGACACCCCGACCGAGCCTCAAAGCGCAACCGATGCGCTGTTCGCGACCGACAACTTCAAGGCCGGCGTACTGATCGGCCAATATGCCAGGGCGGCGATGGCCGGCAAGACCGCCAAGATCGCAACGCTGGACCTGGCGCCCGGCATCACGGTAGGGAAGCTGCGCCACGACGGATTCCTCAAAGGCTTCGGCATCAAGGAGGGCGACCCCAGTATCGTCTGCAGCCAAGATACGCAGGGCGACCAGGCCAAGGGCCAGACCGCGATGGAGAACTGCCTGCAGAAGGCCCCGCAGATCAACGTCGTCTACACCATTAACGAGCCCGCTGCCGCCGGCGCCTATCAGGCACTTAAAGCTCAAGGAAAAGAAAAAGGCGTGCTGATCGTGTCGGTCGACGGCGGTTGCGTGGGCGTGAAGAACGTCAAGGCTGGCATCATCGCCGCGACTTCCCAGCAGTATCCCTTGAAGATGGCGGCGTTGGGTGTCGACGCCGGCGTGGAATATGCCAAGACCGGCAAGAAGGTATCCGGCTATACCGATACCGGTGTCACGCTCATCACCGACAAGCCCCAAGCCGGCGTCGACAGCAAGGACACCAAGTTCGGCATGGACGCTTGCTGGGGCACCAAGTAGCCATCGGACGGTAGGGCGGGCTCGGGGCCGACTCCGAGCCCCGTTCCTGACAAGGGAGGATCCATGTCGACCTCAGCAGTCGCAACCCCCAGCACCGGTCTGCGCGGGTTATTCGAACACTTGCCGCCGGTAACCACTTATGGCCCGTTGCTTGCGCTGCTGGCGGCGTGCGCCTTCTTCGCGTCGCAGACGGATCGCTTTCTCACCGGACAGAACTTCTCGCTCATCCTGCAGCAGGTGATGGTGGTCGGCGTCGTGGCCATCGGCCAGACGCTGGTCATCCTCACCGCGGGGATCGATCTGTCCTGCGGAATGGTGATGGCACTCGGGTCCATCGTGATGACCAAGTTCGCCGTCGACCTGGGCATGAGCCCGTACCTCGCGATCCTGTGCGGATTCCTGGCCTGCATCGCGTTCGGGTTTCTGAATGGCGCGCTCATCACGTATATCAGGCTGCCCCCCTTCATCGTCACCCTCGGAACGCTGAATATCGCCTTCGCGCTCACCCAAATCTATTCGAGCTCGCAGACCGTTTCCGGGTTGCCCGACGCCATGCTGTTCCTGGGCAACACGTTTCGGATCGGGCAGACCGCCGTGACTTACGGCACGGTCCTGATGCTGGTGATGTATCTGCTCGCGTGGTTCCTGCTGCGCGAGACCGCACCCGGAAGGCATGTGTATGCGCTGGGCAACAATCCGGAGGCCGCGCGGCTGATGGGGATTCCCGCCCGTCGCCTGCTGGTCTCGGTCTACACGCTGGCCGGCCTGATCTACGGCATTGCGGCGCTGCTGCTGGTCGCCCGCACCGGCGTCGGCGATCCCCAGGCCGGACAGACCGACAACCTGGACAGCATTACCGCCGTCGTCCTGGGCGGCACCAGTCTGTTCGGCGGCCGCGGGATGATCCTCGGCACATTGATCGGCGCCATGATCGTCGGCGTATTCCGCAACGGCCTTACCTTGATGGGCGTGCAATCGGTCTATCAGATCCTCATCACCGGGATCCTCGTGATCCTGGCTGTCGCCACCGACCAGATGTCACGTCGAAGGATGTAGACCATGGCCACCTCTTCCACCACTACATTTGTCATGGAAGCGCGCGGGTTGATCAAGCGCTATGGACACGTCACCGCGATGGACGGCGTGGACTTCGAGTTGAAGCCCGGCGAGATTCTCGCCGTGATCGGGGACAACGGCGCCGGCAAGTCGACGCTCATCAAGGCGCTGTCAGGAGCGCTGGTGCCGGACGAAGGCGAGATATTCCTGGACGGCAAGCCGGTGAAGTTCCGCAACCCGGTCGATGCCAGGCGGCAGGGGATCGAAACCGTGTACCAGGACCTCGCGGTAGCCCCCGCCATGACGATCGCCGAGAACCTGTTTCTCGGACGCGAAATCCGCCGGCCCGGCATTCTGGGGTCGCTGCTGCAGCTGCTGGACAAGAAGAGGATGCAGGCCGACGCCATCTCTCATATGAAGGACTTGCAGATCGGCATTCGCTCGATGAAGCAAGCGGTCGAGACGCTCTCGGGCGGCCAGCGGCAGGGCGTGGCGGTGGCGCGCAGCTCGGCGTTCGCGCGGCACGTCGTGATCATGGACGAACCGACGGCGGCGCTGGGCGTGAAGGAATCCAACATGGTGCTCGATCTCATCCGCCGCGTGCGCGACAAGGGATTGCCCGTGATCCTCATCAGTCACAACATGCCGCACGTGTTCGAGGTGGCCGACCGCATCCACATCCAGCGGCTGGGCCGGCGCGCCGCTCTGGTGAATACGCGCGACATCAAGATGCCGGATGCGGTCGCGATCATGACCGGCGCGATGACGGTGCCGGGCTAAGTCCCGTTCGTCCTGAGCGTAAGGCGCATAGCGCCCGGAGTCGAAGGATCAGCCGCTCGCTCGATTCAAGAGCTCCAGCGCGGCGGGTTGCAGCTCGAGTCTGGTCGCCGCCAGCAGATCGTCGAGTTGCTGCGGATTCGTCGCGCTCGCGATCGGGGCAGTGACGCCGGGCCGCGCCAGCAGCCACGCAAGCGAAACCTGCGCCGGACTCGAGCGAGTCTGCTCGGCCACTTGGTCGAGCGCATTCAGAATGGCGAAGCCGCGCGGGTTGAGATACTTCTTCACCCCTTGGCCACGCGCGCTCTTGGACAGATCGGCTTCCGAGCGGTACTTCCCGGTGAGAAATCCGCTGGCCAGCGAGAAGTAGCTGATCACGCCGACCCCCTGCTCCCGGCACAGCGGTTCGAGCTCCTTCTCGTAGTCGGCGCGGTCGTACAGATTGTAGTGGGGCTGCAGGCTATGGTAGACGGGATAGCCCTGCTGCCGGCTGACCTGCAATGCCTGAGACAGGCGCTCCGCCTTGTAGTTGGATGCGCCGATCACCCTGACCTTGCCTTGCTTGACCAGGTCGGCATAGGTTCCGAGCGTCTCCTCCAGCGGCGTGTCCAGGTCGTCGGCATGAGACTGATACAAATCGATGTAGTCCGTCTGCAGGCGTTTCAGCGAATCTTCGACTTCGCGCAGGACATACGACCTGGAGAGTCCCTTCTTCCCCGCACCCATATCCATCCCGACCTTGGTGGCGAGTACGACCTTGGCGCGGTTGCCGCGCTGCTTGACCCACTTGCCGATGATCGTCTCGGACTCCCCGCCCTGGTTTCCCGGCACCCATCGCGAGTACGTGTCCGCGGTGTCGATGAAGTTGAAGCCGGCCGCGACGAACGCATCCAGCAGCTTGAACGACATCGACTCGTCTACCGTCCAGCCGAAGACGTTGCCCCCGAATGCCAGCGGGGAGATTTCCAGACCCGAACTTCCCAGCTTCCGTGTTTTCACTTCCACCTCCGCTCTTCACCCCTCACCCAGCCCTCTCCCACAAGGGGAGAGGGGACCCGTCGCCGCGTCCAACCGCCATCACTCCGCCGGCATCCTGATGCTCCTGTCGAGGAAGTCGTTGACCGCGGTCTTCTCGACGTCGAACGGCTGCTCGATGCCGAAGGACGATTTCACGAGTTCATAGTCATCCTTCAGCCGCTGCGGGTTGAAGGCGCCGAGCGCGACCGTCTCGGTAGTCGGGTCGCGCATCAGCTCTTTGATGCGCTTCCATTGGTTCTGCTGGGTAGCGAGGTCGAGGCCGCTCGCCTCGGCCATTAGCGCCTTCAGGCACGGAGCCACGTCCTTCACGCAGGCGGCGAATGCACGCTGCGTCACCTGCACGAAAGCGAGCACGGTCGCGCGATGCCTGGCCAGATAGTCGCCGTTGGCGATCAGCGCGTTGCCGTAGGGATTGAGCCCGATGCTCCGCCACGGCAGGAAGCCCAAGTCGGCGCCGAATTCGCGCACCTTCAAGTCGTGCTCGTTGTAGAAGTCGGTGGTGACGTCGATCGCCCGTCTCTTGAGCGAGGGAATTTTCGCCTGCGGGCTCACGTTCACCCAGGTGACCGACGCGGGATCGATGCCGACCTTCCGTGCGAACGCCGGCCACATGACGCGTGCCGCGTCGCCCGGCGGGTTGCCGATCTTCTTGCCGGGAAAGTCCCGCGGCCCGGCGATGCCGGCACTCTTCAGCCAGTAGAAGCCCTGCGGCGAATTGGCATAGACGATCATGACGGCCTGCAGATTCGCGCCCTTGCTCCTGGCCACCAGCGAGGTCGCCAGGTCGGATACGCCGAGCTCCGAGATCCCGGCGCCCACCTTCTGCGCCGACAACGCCGAGCCTTTGCCGAACTCGATGGTGACGTCGATCCCGGCTTTCTGGTACCAGCCCTGGCTCCTCGCATAGAAATACGGGGAGTGATCCGCGGTCGGCATCCAGTTGAGCACCAGGTTGATTTTCTCCTGCGCCGGCGCACTGCCCGGTTCGAGCATCGCAGCCAACGCCCAGATCGCGACCAACCAACGCTGCCTCACGAGTCCATTCTCCTTTGCGGTGTGTATCCGAACACGGGTCACAACGTCGTCCTGGCGGCCGTCTGTCTGCGTGGCAGTTGGCGAACGCGGACGGGCTCATGCTAACATCGCCGCCATGCACGCGCCGCTCGTCGCACTGGTGCGGCGCCCCCGCGCCGCGATGACATCGAGGAGCGTGTACCTATGGCTGCTCCGGCCCCAGCGATGAACGCGCCCGCGACAGCGGACTCGGAGTCGCAGGCGCGCCTCCGGCGCTGGCTGACCATCATCGCAGTGCACGGGGCGGCACTGGCGCTGTGGGAATTCGCCGTGCGTGTGGCCGCGATCCCGGCATTCGTGCTGCCGGCGCCGAGCGCGGTGCTCGCGACGCTGGCGAAGGACAACTATGCGTGGCCCTCGAACACTTTGGTAACGGCCGCGGAAATCTTCGGCGGCTACGTGGCCGCGGTGCTGCTGGGGGTGGTCGCAGCGCTCCTGTTTTCCTGGTCGAAGCGGCTGACGCTGCTCGTGTTTCCGCTGCTCCTCACCCTTAACATGATCCCCAAGGTCGCGCTCGGCCCGCTGCTCATCGTCTGGTTCAGCTATGGCATCGGCCCGAACATGCTGATCACCTTCAGCCTGTGCTTTTTTCCGATCCTGCTCACCACCGTGCGCGGCCTGCGCGAGGTGGAGCCCGACCTGCTCGATCTGGTGCGCTCGTTGAAGGGCACGCGCTGGCAGTTGTTCCGCTACATCCACCTGCCCGGCTCCCTGCCCTTCCTGTTCTCGGGCATGAAGGTCGCCGCGATCCTGGCGGTCGCCGGGGCCGTGGTGGGCGAGTTCATCGCCTCCTCGCGCGGGCTCGGTTATCTGATGATCCAGGTGCAGTCGGCCCTCGATACGCCGGCGATGTTCATGGCGGTGCTGCTCATCACCGCGCTCGGCGTCGCTCTGTACCTCAGCGTGCTCGGCCTCGAGCACGTCTGCGTGACCCGGGATGCGAGGCTGCAATGAGCGCCGCAAGCGAAACTCTGCCCGAACGATTCGCCGGCGTGGAGGAGCTGGAGGCTTTCCTCGGCCGGCCGACGCCGGATCTGGTTGCCGACCTCGCGGCGGTGGACGGCGACATTCTCGTCCTCGGCGTGGGCGGCAAGATGGGCCCGACGCTCGCCACCCTGGCTCGCAACGCAGCGCCCGACCGCCGCATCGTCGCCGTCGCGCGCTTCACCCAGCCGGGCCTGCGGAAGTCGCTCGCCGCTCGCGGCATCGAGACGATCGTCACCGACCTGCTCGATCGGAGCGCGGTCCAGCACCTGCCGCAGGTGCGCAATGTGATTTTCATGGCCGGGCGCAAGTTCGGCGCCGGCGGAGCCCTGGCCCTCACCTGGGCGATGAACACCTATCTCCCTGGAGTGGTCGCCGAAGCCTATCGCGATTCCCGCATCGTGGCGTTCTCGACCGGCTGCGTGTACTCCTTCGTCGAGGTGAAAGGCCCGGGAGCGACGGAGTCGGCGCCGCTGGCGCCGCCGGGCGAGTACGCCAACTCCTGTATCGGTCGCGAGCGCATCTTCGAGCATTTCTCGCGCGAGCTCCACACGCCGGGGCGCTTGTTCCGTCTCAACTACGCGATCGACCTGCGCTACGGTGTCCTCACCGATGTCGCGCAGAAGGTGCGCGACGGCCTCCCGGTGGACGTGACCATGGGCTACGTCAACGTGATCTGGCAGGGCGACGCCAATGCGCGAGCGCTCCGATGCCTCGTGCATTGCACGACGCCGACGTCCCCGATCAACGTCACCGGCCCGGAGACCGTGTCGGTTCGCTGGCTCGCGCACGAGTTCGGAACCCGGCTGGGCCGTAAGGCGCAGATCACCGGCATCGAGGCGCCGACCGCCTGGCTGGCGAACACCGCCGCAGCCATCCAGCTGTTCGGCCCGCCGTCGGTTCCGCTGGCCAGGATGATCGACTGGGCCGCGGATTGGGTGGCGCGCGGACTGCCGACACTGGACAAGCCGACCCGCTTCGAGGTGCGCAATGGATCCTATTGACGGGATGGCCATCGAGCCGATCGGACCCGAGGCAGCGACGGAAGGATTCGCGCTCACGGTGGAAGCCGGATGGAACCAGACAGTGGACGACTGGGTGTTCTTTCTCCGGCACGGCACGGTGTTCGGCGCGCGCGCGGCCGGAGGCCAGCTCGTCGGCACTGCCGCGCTCCTTCCTTACCCCGCCGACTTCGCCTGGGTGGGCCTCGTCATCGTCGCGCAAGCGCAGCGCGGCCGTGGGCTTGGCACACGAATGCTGAACCACTGCATCGCGACGCTCCGCACCTTCGGTCTGGTGGGGATGTTGGACGCCACGCCGGCCGGTGAGAAAGTGTACACGCCGCTCGGTTTCAAGCCCGTGTTTGGACTGGAGCGCTGGCAAGGCACGGGCGGCGGTGTGCCCCAGCATCCCGACCGGGTGCGCCCTCTACAAGCTGCGAGCATGGAGCGGATGAGCGCCCTGGATGCCCAAGCCTTTGGCGCCAGGCGCGACACTCTGCACGCAGACTATTGCGCGCGGACGGGGACGCGTGGGTTCGAGCTGGCCGGCGGAAACGGCTACGCATTGGTGCGGCGGGGACGCGTCGCATCCCAGGTGGGTCCGGTGGTGGCGCCCGACCCGCATGACGCCCTCGCCCTGATCGATGCGGCCGTCGCGTCGACACCGGGTCCGATCCTCCTCGACGTGCCGGATGAGTGGACAGGGATCGCCGGATGGCTCCGCTCCCGCAGCTTCGCGGTCCAGCGGCCATTCCTTCGAATGGCGCTCGGCCGAGACGTGGGGTACGGCGATCCCGCGCGTGTCTTTGCCATCGCCGGACCGGAGTACGGTTAGGGGCGTGTGAGGAGACCAAAATGGGTCTGCACCGCAACGATCTGCCGCGCGAGGTTCTCGATCTCCTCGCTCGGGGCAGCGTGATCCCCGCCCATCCGCTCGCCCTCGACGCCACCCGCGGGTTCGACCGTCGCCGCCAGCGCGCCCTCACCCGGTACTACATCGATGCCGGCGCCGGCGGGCTCGCGGTGGGCGTGCACACGACGCAGTTCGCGATCCGCGAAGCGGGCCTGTACCAGACCGTGCTCGCGGCTGCCATCGAGGACAGCCGTGCCTGGACCGCGCGCCCCCTGGTCCTGATCGCGGGCGTTTGCGGGCGTACGCCGCAGGCGGTGAGCGAGGCGCGTACAGCCGTGCAGCTCGGCTATCACGCCGGACTGGTGAGCCTGGCCGCACTGAAAGGCGACACCGAGGACGCACTCATCGTCCATTGCCGGGAGGTCGCCGAAGAGATTCCGCTGGTCGGCTTCTACCTCCAGACGAGCGTGGGAGGCATCCGGCTCGACTCGCAGTTCTGGCGCCGCTTCGCGGAGCTCGACAACGTGCTTGCCATCAAGGTCGCGCCGTTCAATCGCTACCGCACGCTCGATGTCGTGCGCGGGGTCGTCGAGGCGTGCGCCGAAGGCCGCATCAGCCTTTACACCGGTAACGACGACCACATCGTGCTGGACCTCGTAACACCGTTCACGGTCCCGCGCGACGGCGCGCCGGTGACGATGCGCTTTCGCGGCGGACTGCTCGGACACTGGTCCGTGTGGGTGCGCTCGGCTGTCGAGCTGCTCGCACGCGCCCAGAAGGAGAGCGGGACCGGCGCGGTAAGCGATGCCCTCCTGGCGCTCGACAGCCGCGTAACCGACTGCAACGCGGCATTCTTCGACGTGGCGAACGACTTCCGAGGCTGCATCGCCGGATGCCACGAGGTGCTGCGCCGACAGGGTCTGCTCGACGGCCTCTGGTGCCTCGACCCCGACGAGACGCTGGGCCCCGGACAGCGGGAGGCGATCGATCGCGTCTGCGCCATCCATGCCGACCTCGCGGACGACGCGTTCGTTCAGGCCAATCTCGGACGCTGGCTTGCGTGAGCATCGAAGACGCGAGCGGCGTCGCGCCACTCATCCGCTTGCGCAACGTCCGCAAGGTCTATCGCACCGCCGGGCGTGATTCCGTTGCCGTATCGGACGTGACCTTCGACATCTTCGAGGGCGACCTCGTATCGCTGGTCGGCCCCTCGGGCTGCGGCAAGACGACCGTGCTCAAGCTTCTCGCCGGGCTGCACCACGCCGACGGCGGCTCGGTCGACTTCGATGCGTCGCACAGCTCCTTCGTGCCGGGACGGGACGTGGGCATGGTCTTCCAGCAGGCCCTGCTGCTCAAGTGGCGCACCGTGCTCGAAAACGTGATGCTTCCCGCACAGATCCTGAAGCTCGATCTCGAGCAGGCCGAGCAGCGCGCACGCACGCTGCTCGAGATGGTCGGGCTGGCCGGATCGGAAAACAAGTACCCCTACGAGCTCTCCGGCGGCATGCAGCAGCGTGCCGCAATCGCGCGTGCCCTGGTGCACGACCCCAAGCTGGTGCTGATGGATGAGCCCTTCGGCGCCCTCGACGCGCTCACACGGGAAAAGATGAACCTCGAGATGCTGCGCATCTGGGAGCAGAGCCGGAAGACTTTCGTCTTCGTCACCCACAGCATCCAGGAGGCCGTCTTCCTCGGCTCGCGCTGCGCGGTGCTCACCTCCGGGCCCGCGCGCATGGCCGACTTCTTCCGCATCGACCTGCCCCTGCCACGCACGCTCGCCCTGAAAGCGGACGAACGCTTCGGCGAGCTGACCAAACGGATCTACCGCCACCTCGGCATGGCGTAGTACCCGTACGCAAGCATGACGTAAGCTCCGTTGCTGTAATCCGCCCTCGAGCCTGTCGCCTGCGCATGACGATCAATTGGGGCTCGACATCGCGCGCGCTGTCCGTCATCTCCCGGACACGCCTTGTTCAACTGACGTGGGCCAAACGATACGTCCCGCCGCACGACACGGCACGCAAGCCGGACACACTAGGTGAGGAGAATGCTGCCGTACTGAGCTCCGGGAGCGCAACCTTCGACGCACGCGAGGTCGACAGGCCCTGTGCTGCCGGTGCCAGGGCCGTGCCAGCACGGCAGTTCCGCAACCTCACTTGGAAGGACCACCGCACATGAAGTCACACCGCTGTCTCGAATTCAGCAGTATCGCATTGGCGGTCGCCTGTCTCACGTCGGGCGCCGTGCCGCAGGCTTACGCGGCAACCACGACGCCGATCGAGCACGTGATCGTCGTCGTCGGCGAGAACCATGCGTTCGACAACATCTTCGGCACCTATCGTCCGCATCACAGCCAAACCGTGCTCAACCTGCTGTCGCAAGGCATCGTGAAGGAGAACGGCGATCCCGGACCCAATTTCCACCTGGCTGCGCAGCAGATCGCGCTGCAATCCGGCACCTACTCCATCGATCCGCACCGCGTTGGGCCCTATTCCAAGCTGCCTCAGCCGAATACCACCTACGCCACCGGCCAGCCGCTGGGCGCGAACGATCCGCGCTTTCCCACCGACTTGAAGAACGGGCCGTTCCAGATCAGCAACTACGCGCCCTACGACGCCTTCGTCGGCGACCCGGTGCACCGCTTCTTCCAGATGTGGCAGCAGGTCAGCAAGGGCCGCAACGACCTGTTCGTCTGGGTAGCGGAGACAGCCGGGACGGGCAACCACACGGCTGGAAACTTCGTCGACGAAACCAGTCAGGGCGCGTTGGCCATGGGCTTCTACAACATGAACACGGGCGACGCGCCGTTCTTCAAGGAGATGGCCCGCCACTACGCCATCAGCGACAACTATCACCAGGCCATCATGGGCGGCACCGGCGCGAACTTCCTTGCGATCGTCACCGGAGACGCGGCCTTCTACAACGTCGCAGGAACGGCAGCTGTGCCGCCCACCAGCGTCCCCGCCCTCGGAACCATGGTGAGCCAGGTCGAGAGCCCCGACCCTCAGCCGGTCGGCTCCAATACGAACTGGTACACCGAGGACGGATACAGCGGCGGGTCCTACGTCAATTGCGCCGATGTCTCCCTGCCGGGCATCGGCCCCATCACGCAGTACCTCAACACGCTGCACGTGAAGCCGAACTGCCTAGATTGAAAAAGCCATATGCATCGCTGTTACGGACCTGGGAGCGAACTTGTCGTTGTCGCGCGCGCGCGTTGCGAATAGCATCATGCATTCGGGCTGGCTCCTTGAGTGATGGATGGGCGTTTGGCAACTCCACCTTATCTCTCATTGAGCCAGCCTTTTGCAACAATCAGTTCAGGTGTCTTTCCTTAAGTAAGTGCCATTCGGGCCTGAAGCCTTTGTCTGGCCGCAGCCGCGACAATCTGCCCAATCCGGTTCAGGCCGCGGGGCACTACAAGCCCTCCAATGTACCGGCCATCGGCGATTTGATGGAGCTCTTCGACTTCGAGCACTTCCGGCACGACGCCCCGCTCATCACGGTTCCGGACGACGACGATCACGGCCACGATGCTCGTTGAGCAAGGTCCTGCTCCCGCCTGACGGAGCAAGGTATGGGCACCGGTCCTCGTCGAAGATCCCTCGGCGAGGGCCGGCCATTCCCTCACGTGCAGCTCGATGCCGCTGGCGCGGCAAGTGCCTCCACGTCGATCACTTCGGTTTGCGCGGGGCCTGCGCCCGCCGCGCCTGGTCCTCCTGCTGACGGCGTAACGCTTCCTCGCGCGCACGGTGTTCGGCCTCCTGGCGCGCTCGTCCCACAGCCTCGGCCAACTCACGGGCTTCGCGTACTGCTTTTTCTCGAGCTTCCTGCTCCGCGCGGGCCATGGCCGCGCGAGCTTCCTCTTCGAGACGGGAACGCCGCGCCTGCTCCTGGACCGCCCGGCGGATCACGTCTTCCCGGGTCTGGACCTCCTTCGCAATCTCCGCTCCCGCGCTCTTCAGCCCCCCAGGATCGGCGCTGAAATCCAAAGAGACGTTCGGGTCGACAGCTGGGGCGGTAGCGCTAGCCGCCCGGGCCGGGCTCGCGGCGTGTTGCGCCCGCGTCGCGTGCTCGCTCGCTTCGCGGCGTCTGCGCTGTTCCTCTTCAAGGCGCTTGCGCTCCTCTTCCTCCTGTCGCTTTCGCTCTTCGTCCTGCTTGCGGCGACGGTCGGCTTCCACTCGCGCCAGTGTCTCGGCCCGAATCTTCTCCTGCCGCTCGGCTTCCGCTCGCGCCAGCGCTTCGCCCCGGAT
>JBGPMS010000020.1:0-28447 GCA_041487115.1 Gammaproteobacteria bacterium | reverse complement strand
TGCGGCCTCTACGTACCGCATGCCGCGTATGGTCAGCACCTGCGAGCGCATCAGCCGCAGATAGATGGGGATGTTCACGAACGCGATGGCGATCACCACCGTATGCACGCTCTGCCCCAGACTCGCTACCAGCGCAATGGCGAAGACGAAGACCGGAAACGCCTGGAGGACATCGGCGGCGCGCATTGCGCCATAGCTGACCGCAGAGCGGATGCCGTGCCCTTCGCTGTAGAAGCCCACGAGCGCGCCGAGAAGCGAACCGACGGAGGCGGAGATGAGGGTCCCCAGAAGCGCGATGGTCAGGTCCACCCGGGGGGCATAGATGGTTCGACTGAAGATGTCCATGCCCACGGCGTCGGTCCCGAGCAGGTGGTCCCAGCTCGGGGGCTCGAGAAAACGCGAGGGATCCGCGGTGATCGGTGAATAGGGCGCTATCCAGGGTGCCAGCAGGGTCAGCACGAGGACGGCGATCACGATGAGATAGCCGAGCCCGAACCGCGGGCGCGCCAGCGCGATCCGCCAAGCGAGGTTGAGGTAGTCACGCATGCTTCGACCTATCCATCCCGCCGGAGGGCGGCGCGAAGCGAACCGCCCCCCTAGCATTGCACGCGTCAATTACAGATGGAAGTCCTGGAAGCGAAGGTTGTTGGAGACGTAATAGGTTAGCCCTTTGAGCGCCTTCTTGCGCGCCACCGTGTACTTCGGATAGGCGATGAAGCCCCACGGCGCCTCGCTCATGATGGTCTGCTGCGCCTTCTTGTAGATCTCGCGACGGTTGTTGTCGTTCAGGATCTCCAAGCCGCTCTCGATGAGCTGGTTCACCGTCGGGTTCAGATAGTTGCTGTAGTCCACATAGCTCTTGGAGTGGAAGTACAGGAACAGCGAATACCCCGGATCGGGCGTCCATGGGGAATCGAGGTAGAAGATGACGGGCTTCTGACGCTTCGTCACGTTTTCGTAGAAGACGCCGGCCGGCAGCTTCTCCAGCTGGATGTCCACGCCGATCTGGCGCAGGGCAGTCTGATACAGCAGCGCGATGGGCTCTTGCGTCGGATCGCCCGCGTTGTAGCTGAGCGTGGTCTTGAAGCCCTGCGGAAAGCCGGCTTCCGCCAGCAGCTTCTTCGCCCTGTCGACGTTGTAGTTGTAGTCGAAGAACGAGGTGTCGGCCATCGGATAGATATAGGGCATCGGCGCCGTCAGCTTGTCGGCCTGGCCGTAGTAGATGGTCCGAATGATCTCGTCGTGGGGTATCGCGCAATTCATGGCCTGCCGCACCTTCACGTTGTCGAAGGGGGGCATCTTGGCGTTGAGCTCCAGCCAGATCATGTAGGAGGAGCGCACCGCGTCATAGGTGGCGTTCGGATCTCCCTTGAGGCTTTCGTACTCGCGCGGTTGGAGAAACTGTGCGATGTCGACCGCGCCGCCCTTGAGCAGCGATAGACGGCTTGCCGAGGTCGGCACCTCGCGCATGATGACGGTGTCGAAATAAGGCTTCTTGTCCCAATACTCGGGGTGCGCCTTGAACACGGCCTGCTGGCCGCGCACGATCTGATCCAGCTTGTACGGGCCGAACCCCGCGCTCTCGTTCTGCAGGAACTTGGTGGCCCAGGGGTCTTCCTTGCCGCCCACTTCGCTGCACTTCTTGCTGTCGTAGATGGGGTTCGCGAGGTTGCACATCTGCTTCAGCACGATCGGGCTGGGCTTCTCCATGGTGAAGGAGATGGCGTGCGGCCCCTCGATCTTGATCTGATCCGCGCTCTTCAGACCGAGAACGGCGGTCTGGAAGATGCCCTGGCCCTTCAGATTGAACTTCCGATCCCACGTCCACTTCACGTCTTCGGCACTGAACAGGTTGCCCCAGTTGCTGCGGACGCCCTCGCGCAGCTTGAAAGTCGCCTTGCGCCCGTCGGGGGAGATATCCCATTGCTCGGCCAAGCGTCCACGCAGCGCCAACCCGTGCTTCTTGTCGCCATGAACACCGGTGTCCTCCCGCATCACATCCGGATTCTGGGGATCGGGAATCTTTTCGTAGGCCAGCATGTACTCGTACAGTGCCCCGAGCACGTCGATCGAACCGAGGCTCACGTCGAATTCGATGTCCAGGCCCTGCGGCGTCGCCGGGGCAGCGACGACCAGGGTCTTGGCTTTGTCGGCAGCGAGCGCAGGGCCGCCGCTCAGAATGCCCGGTACCACCGCGGCGCCGCTGACTGCGGCCGCGTTCTTGAGGAATTGGCGACGCTTGAGGCTTTTGCTCACGATCGAAGTCTCCTTGTTGAGTTCTTGAGAAAACCGTTCGCGTGACATGGTGAGACGCTTCGAGGCTACCGCGACGACACACCGCTGAACCAAGTTACGTGCCAGCGTTGTCGCTACGAGTGGTTTGTCTGCGCAAACAGCGCGTCGCACGGAATTCTACGTTGCGCGCATCCCCTCCGCGTTCGAGCCCACGCACACATTCGGTGCCGCTCGCTTTGGCTCCGCTCCCATCTGGGGCGAAGCGCAAACCTTCCCGCTCAGCAGCCGAGTCCCCGCGACCGAGCTTGTTTGCTGCAGGTCAACGCGTTGCAGCCAGACGTCCAGTTGCCCGCCAAAACGCCTTCGTCGCCCGCGCATTTTCCTTCTCTGTACTCTATAGAATATAGAATTAAGTTGTCAACCGGACATCACTGCGGCGAGCCAGAGGTGCGATGAACGACTCTGTAAGACGGGTAACCTCGAGTGAACGCGCTTACGACGCCGTGCGCCGAAAGATCCTCACCGGGGCTCTTCCGCCAAGGTCGAAATTGGTAGTGGCCGCTCTCGCGAGCGGACTCGACCTTTCGGCCACGCCTATCAACGAAGCTCTGGCCGCACTCGAGAGGGAGGGGCTCGTTACCTACGCGCCGCACCGAGGGTACTTTGTCTCCTCCGTCACGCCCGAGGCTGTGGAAGAGATTTATTCCGTACGGGAAGTGTTTGAATTGCTGGTGGTTCGGGTTGCGGCACAGAAACCCGACCGGCCCGTTGTCGAGCGGCTCGCCAGCATCCTCAGTCAGGCACGGCAGTCTATCCGCCTAGGCGACACCACCAAATTCAGCGAACTGGACGTTGAGTTCCATCGGGCGATCTGGACCAGCAGCGAGAACTCTCTGGCGGTACGGATTGGAGAGCTCATAGCAGGTCAGATGTCTCTGCTGGTAGCAGCCACCGCCCGCGCCCCGGGCCGGTTTCGCGGAGCATACGAGGAACACTACGAGATCTACCGGGCCATCAAAAATGGAGATCCGACAGCGGCGGTCGCCGCGATGCGAAGGCACGTACGTAACGCCAAAGCGGCGCTCGCGTGCGCTGGTTGGGAGACGCCTCGCGCAGAAACGTCCGTGTCCGAGTCAATCGCCAAAAGGCGGACGCGCTAGAATCGTCCGATCGGGGCAGATGGACACGCCTGCCCCGAGGTTCAACATCAGCCGTTGAACTTCCCGCCTTCGCGGGCCAGCCGTTCGAGCAGCGGCGCCGGCGTCCAGGATTCCCCGTGCGCGTCGTGGAACCGCTTCACCGATTCGTACACCTTGGCCGTCCCCACCGTGTCCGCGTAGAACATGGGGCCGCCGCGGTATCTGGGAAAGCCGTAGCCGTAGATGTAGACGATGTCGATGTCGCTCGCCCGCAGCGCAATCCCCTCTTCCAGGATCTCGGCCCCCTCGTTGACCAGCGCGTACATGCAGCGCTCGAGAATTTCCTGGTCGGTGATCTGGCGGCGCTCGATGCCGGCTTCCTTGGAAGCCTTCACGATCAGCGCCTCCACCACGGGGTCGGGGATCGGCGCGCGATTTCCGGCTTCGTAGCGATACCACCCAGCGCCGGTCTTCTGGCCGAAACGCCCCAGCTCACAGATCTGGTCGGCGACCTTCGAGTAGCGCAGGTGGGCCGGCCGGGTGGCCGCCTGGCGCTTGCGGATGTACCAACCCACGTCCAACCCGGCGAGGTCACCCACCCGGAACGGACCCATGGCGAAGCCGAAGTCCTCGATCACCTTGTCCACCTGCTGCGGCAGTGCGCCTTCCTCGAGCAGGAAACCGGCCTCGCGGAAGTAGCCGTGCAGCATGCGGTTGCCGATGAAACCGTCGCAGACACCGGCTACCACACCGACTTTCTTGATGGCTTTCGCCAGCTTCATGGCGGTGGCGAGGGTCTCCTTCGATGTTTTCGCTGCACGCACGACTTCCAGCAGCTTCATCACGTTGGCCGGGCTGAAGAAGTGCAGGCCTACGACGCTCTCGGGACGCGCGGTGACGGCCGCAATCTCGTTCACATCCAGGGTCGAGGTGTTCGTGGCCAGGATCGCCCCGGGCCTGGCTGCCTTGTCCAGCTTCTCGAACACCTGCTTCTTGACCGCCATGTCCTCGAACACGGCTTCGATCACGATGTCGGCGTCCTTGATGTCGTCGTAGCTGGTCACGCCCTTGAGC
Source organism: Gammaproteobacteria bacterium (assembly GCA_041487115.1). GTDB lineage: Bacteria > Pseudomonadota > Gammaproteobacteria > Burkholderiales > SHXO01 > SHXO01. Next base: position 23,999 of record JBGPMS010000020.1, on the reverse strand, counting down.
AGCCCCACGCGTTTGTCCATGTCCTCCTGGGTCAACCGCCCCTTGGACACCGTCGCCGCGTAGTTCTTGCGCACCACGCCCAGGCCCTTGTCGAGCGCCTCCTGACTGACCTCGAGTATCTTCACCGGAATGCCGGCGTTGGCGAAGTTCATGGCGATGCCGCCGCCCATGGTTCCGGCACCGAGAACCGCCGCCGACTTGATGTCGCGGGTCTGGGTATCCTCGGGAACATCGGGGATCTTGCTCACCTGGCGCTCGGCGAAGAACAGGTGCCGCAACGCCTTCGACTCCGTGCTGGCACGCAGCTGCTCGAACAACTCGCGCTCCCTCTGCACGCCCTTGGCGAACGGCAGCGTGACGGCGGCCTCGACGCAGTCGACGATGGCCAGCGGCGCCGGATAGCCGCGGTACTCCTTGGCCATGCGCTCGCGCGCGGCTGCGAAGAACCCGGCTGCGGGCTGGTCCAGCTTCGCGGTGAGCGCGTTGGTCTTGCGCACCTCACGGCCCTCGCGCACTACGCGGTTGGCGAAGCTCGCGCCGGCGACGGCGACGTCGCCCTTCACGATCTCGTCGATCAACCCCAGCTCCAGAGCCTTCTCGGGGCCGATCGGGTCTCCGCTCACGATCATCGGCAGCGCCCGCTCCACGCCGATCAGGCGCGGCAGCCGCTGCGTGCCCCCGGCGCCTGGAAGCAGGCCCAGCTTCACCTCGGGCACACCGAGCTGAGTCCCCGCGACGGCGCAACGGAAGTGGCAGGCGAGCGCCAGCTCCAGCCCGCCGCCGAGCGCGAAACCGTGAATCGCCGCCACGATGGGCTTGGTGACCGTGTCCATGTAGCCGGCCAGCGCGGGCAGGTTGGCCATCCCGACGGCGGGTGGAAGGCCGAACTCGGAAATGTCCGCGCCGCCCGAGAACGCGCGGCCGCTGCCCAGCACCAGGAAAGCCTTCACCGCCTGGTCGTGCTCGCCTTCCTTGATCGCGTCCAGGATCCGCTGCAGCACGCCCTTGCTCTGGCTGAGCGCATTGACCGGCGGGTTATTAAGAGTAATGACGCCCAGGTGGCCCTGGACAGAGTAGGTGACTATTTCGGACATTTCGCGGACCTCAAAATTAGACTTCCAGCCACTCCTTGCGCACGGCCTCGTTGGCGCGCAGCTCGTCGGGCGTGCCCTCGAATACGATCTGGCCGTGGCCCATGACGTACAAGCGCTTCGAGATCTTGAGCGCGATGGTGAGCTTCTGCTCCACCAGCAGGATCGACACCCCGCGATTGCGGATCTCCTCGAACAAGCGCGCGACCTGCTCCACGATCTTCGGCGCCAGCCCCTCGGTCGGCTCGTCGATCATCACCAGCTCGGGATCCCCCATCAGCGTACGGCAAAGCGTCAGCATCTGCTGCTCGCCGCCGGACATCACTCCGGCCGGCGCGTCGGCGCGCTCCCGCAGCACCGGGAACAGGTTGAACATGTCGTCGATGCGCCAGCGGCCCTTTTGCTTGCGCGCCTTCATGCCGAGCAGCAGATTCTGGCGCACCGTCAGCGTAGGGAAGATGTCCCGGTTCTCCGGCACGTAGCCCAGGCCGTGGCGGGCGACTGCGTAGGTCTTGAGGCCGGACAGCTGCTGCTCCTTGAAGCGAATCGCGCCGGTCATGGACACCTGCCCCATGATCGCCTTGATCGTGGTCGACCGCCCGGCGCCGTTGCGGCCGAGCAGGCTCACGATCTCACCCCGCTGCACGTTCATGTGGACGCCGTGCAGGATGTGGCTTTTGCCGTAGTAGGCGTGGAGGTCGCTGACTTCGAGCATCTGGCTTCGACAACGATTCAATCAGCCTCGGTTCCGAGATAAGCCTCACGGACCGCCGGGTTGCCACGGATCTCCTCGGGCGTGCCGGAGGCCAGCACGCGCCCATAGACCAGCACCGAGATGCGATCCGCCAGACCGAATACTACGCCCATGTCGTGCTCCACCATCACCAGGGTCTTCCCCTGGGTGACGGTGCGGATCAGCTCCACGGCGTCGCGCGTCTCGCTGTGGCTCATGCCTGCGGTCGGTTCGTCCAGCAGGATCACGTCGGCTCCTCCCGCGATGGTGATGCCGATCTCGAGCGCGCGCTGCTCCGCGTAGGACAACATGCCTGCAGGGCGCTCGCGCCGGCGGGATAACCCGATCTTGTCAACGATCTCCTCGGTTCGTGCGCGCACATCCTTGAGGCCGCCGACGCGCTGCCAGAAAGAGTAGCGATAGCCGAGCGACCACAGCAGGGCGCAGCGCAGGTTCTCGTACACCGACAGGCGGGGGAAGATGTTGGTGATCTGGAAGCTGCGGGACAGCCCCTTGCGGTTGATCTCGTGCGCCTCCAGGCCGGTGATGTCCTGACCGTTCAGGAGAACCTGCCCGGAGGTCACCGGGAAGCGGGCGCTGATCAGATTGAACAGCGTGGACTTGCCGGCGCCATTCGGTCCGATGATCGCATGGCGCTCGCCCTGGGCAATGGCGAGATCGACGCCGTTGATGATCGGCGTGCGGCCAAAGCTCTTGTGCACGCCCTTGAGCTCGAGCGCCGCCTGGCTCATGCGGGGCCTCGCGCCTGCAACTCGGCGTTGACCGACTGCCACGCTGCCTTCAACGGCAGCAACGAGAGGAGAAACAGACCCACGCCGGCGGCGAGTACGATCGCCGACACGATCCAGACGGTCGGGTGCGATGGGTCGACGTTCAGCCCGAACAGCTTGAGCCCCTTCCCCAGTTCGCTCTGGGTTTCCAGGTGGTAGGTCATCTCGACCAGCGCGATGCCGCCGGCCAGCGGCACCGCGAGCGCCACCGCCGACAACAGATAGCTCGGCACGAGGCGGGGAAACAGGCCGGCACGCGCCGCCGGCACATGCACGGTGAGCAGGCTGGCGATCCCGCCCGGCGCGAACAGGACCATGAATACGAAGAACAGGCCGAAATACAGCAGCCACCCCTGGGTGTAGCTGGACAGCGCTGACTGCAGAAAGGAGACCAGCACCGCGCCGATGACCGGACCGAAGAAGTGGCCGACGCCGCCGACGAAGGCCATGATGAGGACGTTGCCCGAGGCCACCACTCCGACGTTCTCGGCCGTGACGATCTCGTAGTTGATGGTGCCCAGGCTGCCGGCGATGCCGGCGAAGAAGGACGACAGGCACAAGACGAGGTAGCGCACGCGGGTAGGGTTGTAGCCGACGAACTTGGCCCGCTCGGGATTGTCGCGCACCGCGTTGGCCATGCGCCCGAGCGGCGTCTGCGTCAGGGCGAACATGGCGATCATGCACAGGAAGCACCAGCCCGCGATCAAATAGTAGACCTGGGTCTGCGGTCCGTAGCTGAGGCCGTGCCACGGCTGCCCCAGCTGGCGGTTGGTCGCGATGCCGCCCTCGCCGCCGAAGAAGCCGGGGAACATCAGCGCACAGGCGGCCACCATCTCGGCGATGCCGAGCGAGATCATCGCGAACGGCGTGCCGGAGCGGCGCGTGGTCACGTAGCCGAAGATGATCCCGAAGAACAGGCCCGCCACGCCGCCGACCAGGGGCAGCAAAGTGACCGGGAGATGGAACCGGCCGGCGCCGATCGCGTTGAGGGCATGGGCGCAGATGAACGCGCCCAGGCCGTAGTACACCGCATGTCCGAACGACAGCAGCCCGGTCTGCCCCAGCAGCATGTTGTAGCTGAGAGCGAAGATGATGGCGATGCCCATCTGGCTCAGCATGGACAGCGCGAAGCCCTGCTTGAAGAACAGCGGAAGCAGGATCATCACCAGGGCGGTGACGGCCCAGGTGGCGAGTCGGCTGAGAAGCGAGGAGCTCATGAATGGCGTGAAGAGTGAAGAGTGATGCCCCCTCACCCCAACCCTCTCCCCCTGCCGGGGGTGAGGGGGCGCGCGCTTGTGCCCGTCGGCCGATCGGCGTCTCGGTTTTCACTCTTCACTCTTCACCCTTCACCCTTCACTCTTCTACTTCCTTACGTCTCACGCGTCCCCAGCAGTCCGGTCGGCCGCACGATGAGCATCAGCACCATCAGCAGATAGGGCAGCACGGGCGCCGCCTGCGCGACCGAGATGGAGAGCCCCTGGTGCCAGCCCGAGTCCGCCGCTATGTTCGCTCCGAAACGCGTGAACAGGTCCAGCAGGGACCAGTCCAGCGCCACGGCAAAGGTCTGGATCGCGCCGAAGAACAGCGAAGCGATGAACGCACCCGCAAGCGAGCCCATGCCGCCGAACACGACGACCACGAAAACGATGCTGCCCACCGCGGCGGCCATGCCGGGCTCGGTCACGAAGGCGTTGCCGCCGATGATGCCCGCCAACCCGGCCAGCGCACAGCCACCGCCGAACACCAGCATGAACACGCGCGGAACGTTGTGGCCCAGCGCTTCCACCATGTGGGGATGGGACAGGGAGGCCTGGATGATCATGCCGATCCGCGTGCGCGTCAGCACGAGGTAGAGGACCAGCAGCATCGCGAGGGACACCGCCATCATGAACACACGGTAGGCGGGGTAGCTGGTGCTGAAAATCGTGAAGGCGGTGAAGTTGAGCGACTCGGGGATGCGGTAGTCGACCGGCGCGCGTCCCCAGATCAGGTGCACGATCTCCTCGATCAGGTAGAACAGGCCGAAGGTGAACAGCAACTCGGCCACATGCCCGTATTTGTGCACGGCGCGCAGGCCGTAGCGCTCGGTCAACGCGCCCAGCGCGCCGACCGCCAGCGGAGCTATCGCGAGCGCCGGCCAGAAACCGACGTACCGGCTGATCTGGTACGCGAAGTAGGCGCCCAGCATGTAGAAACTGGCGTGGGCGAAGTTGAGCACGCCCATCATGCTGAAGATGAGCGTCAGTCCGCTGGAGAGCATGAACAGCAGCAGCCCGTAAGACAGGCTGTTCAGCAGCTGTACGAGGAAGAATTCCACACCGGACTCGGGAATGGGTGGGTTAGTGGATCAGATCACTCGCTTCCTCATGGCCTTTGCATCTTGCACGTCGTCGGCAGCACCGTGTCTTTGCCGTCGATGCGGGCGTCGGTCTTGAAGCCCAGGCCGCTCTTCATGATGTCGAATTTGACATCCTTGTCGTTGGACTTGACCAGGGTGGAGATGAACAGCGCCTGGACCAGCTGATGGTTGTCGGCGCGCATATACGCCTCGCCGCTGTCCTGCTCGTACTTCATCCCTTCCAGTGCACGCGCGACCGCCAGAGGCTCCTCGGACTTGGCCTGGTCGATAGCCCGCGCGAGCATATCGATGGCAGCCCGGATGTTTCCGTAGTAGACCTCGTCCTTGCCTTCCGGGAAGCGCCGGCGGTAGGCGAGCACATGCGCCTCGGCGAAGCGGCCCCCGATGTTGGCATGCCAGGCGGTAACCTGTTTGACGTGGTTGATGCCAGCCTCACCGATGGTCTCGGGCAGTCCCAGCCCGCCCGCGTAGTAGGTGTAGTAGTCCACGTTGAGCCCGGCGTCCTTGCCGGCCTTCACCAGCAGGAGCATGTCGTTGCCCCAGTTGCCTGTGACTACCGCATCGGCGCCCGAGGTCTTCATCTTCGCGATGTAGGGCGAGAAGTCCTTCACCTTGCCCAGCGGGTGCAGGTCGTCGCCGACGATCTCTATGTCCGGCCGCTTGGCCACAAGCATCTCACGGGCCGCCTTGGATACCGCCTGGCCGAACGAGTAGTCCTGATTGATCAAGTACACCTTCTTGATCCGCTTGTTGATCGCCATGCGATTGGTCAGGGCCTGCATCTTCATGTCCGCGTCGGCGTCGAAGCGGAAGTGCCAGAAGTTGCACTTATCGTTGGTGAGCGCAGGGTCGACCGCGGCGTAATTCAGAAACAGCACCGAGTGTTCCGGATCGCGAGAGTTGTGCTTGGCGGCGGCATCCGACAACGCGAGTGCGACGCTCGATCCGTTACCCTGGATCATGTAACGGATCCCACGGTCGACGACCTGCTTGAAGACGAGCTGCGCTTCCTGTGCACTGGTCTTGCTGTCGTAGGCGACCATCTCGAGCTTGCGGCCACCGAGCACGCCACCGCGCCCGTTGACGTCCTCGATGGCGAGTTGCAGATGGCGCAGGCCCAGTTCGCCCACGTTGGCAAACGGGCCACTCAAGCCCTCGATGTAGGCGATGCGGATGGGCTCCTGGGCGAGGCCAGGCGAGGACAGCGCAAACGCAGCAAGCGCACCGGCGATAGCCGGTGCGAACCGGAACGATTTCATTGGGCTCCTCCCCCCCGATATGTCGTCGCCCGTGCGGCGCAGGCCGGCGAGCGACGAGCTTGTTATGTTCGCACACGCTCCAACGGGGTTTGGAACGGCGCTCGGAACCGACCGATTCTAGCCTAAAAGCTGGGCCCGCCGCACACCCTGGAAGCCCGCTCCACGCGGGCGTTCCAGGCCGATAGCCCAGCGTGCGGCGCAGCAGCATGCCGGGGCGCCGACGCGCCCGTCGCAGCTCGTGCGGTGTTTCCGTCGCGCACTGCCGGGGAGCGCATCGGGATGCTGCTAGAATGCCTAATCAACTGGTGGATAACGAGAATTGCGCTGGAGGAGGAACCCATGCATGGCCTTATGATGAGCACGCCACTCCAGATCTCGTCGCTGATCCGGCATGCGGACCGCTATCACGGCGATACCGAGATCGTGTCGCGTCTGGTCGAAGGCGGCATCCACCGCTACAACTACTCGGAGGCCCACCGCCGCGCCCGCCAACTCGCCAACGCGCTCGGAGCGCTGCATGTGCGCATGACCGACTGCATCGGCACGCTGGCCTGGAACGGCTTCCGTCACTTCGAGATCTACTACGCGGTATCGGGCATCGGCGCGGTGTGCCACACCGTCAACCCGCGGCTGTTTCCCGAGCAGATCGGTTACATCATCAACCACGCAGCCGACCAGTATGTCTTCGTCGACCTGACCTTCGTGCCGTTGGTGGAAAAGCTGGCCGAGCACTGTCCACAGGTGAAGGGCTGGGTGCTGATGACCGACCGCGCGCATATGCCGCAGACCAAGCTCGCCAACGTGTTCTGCTATGAGGACTTGGTCAATGCCCACTCCGACGCGTACGACTGGCCCCTGCTCGACGAGAATACGGCGTCCTCGTTGTGCTACACGTCAGGCACCACGGGCAATCCCAAGGGCGTGCTCTACTCCCACCGCTCCACGCTGCTGCATGCCTACGCGGCCTGCCTGCCGGATGCCTTGAACCTGTCGGCGCGCGACGTGGTGATGCCGGTGGTACCCATGTTCCACGTCAATGCCTGGGGCCTGCCCTACTCCTGCGCGTTGGCCGGAGCCAAGCTCGTGTTCCCCGGCGCGGGGATGGACGGCGCCAGCCTGTTCGAGCTGTTCGAACAGGAGAAGGTCTCGGTCTCGGCCGGCGTGCCCACCATCTGGCTTGGCCTGCTCAACTACATCAAGCAGAACAAGCTCCAGTTCAGCACCTTCCGCCGCACCGTGATCGGCGGCTCGGCCTGCCCGCCGGCGATGATCCAAACCTTCGAGGAAGAGTTCGGCGTGCGCGTGCTGCACGCGTGGGGTATGACCGAGATGAGCCCGCTCGGCACGGTTTGCACCTTCAAGGGCAAGCACCTGGAACAGCCCGCCGAGCAGCGCTACGCCATCCAGAACAAGCAGGGACGGCCCATCTTCGGCGTGGAGATGAAGATCGTGGACGACGAGGGCAAGGAGCTGCCGCGCGACGGCAAAGCCTTCGGCGACCTGCTGGTGCGCGGCCCTTGGATCTGCAGCGAGTACTTCAAGGGCGAGGGCGGGGACCCGTTGCGTGACGGGTGGTTCCCCACCGGGGACGTGGCTACCATCGACCCCGACGGCTTCATGCAGATCACCGACCGCTCCAAGGACGTGATCAAATCAGGTGGCGAGTGGATCAGCTCCATCGACCTGGAAAACACCGCGATGGCCCACCCCGGTGTGGCGGAGGCGGCGGTGGTGGGCGTGCGGCATCCGAAGTGGGACGAGCGCCCGCTGCTGCTGGTGGTAAAGAAACCTGGAGTGCAGCTCACCGGCGACGAACTGATCAGGTTTTTTGACGGCAGGGTGGCCAAGTGGTGGATCCCCGACGACGTCGTGTTCCTCGAGCAGCTACCCCACACCGCCACGGGAAAACTGCTGAAAACAAAGCTCCGGGAAGACTACAAAGACCACAAGCTGCCAACCGCCTGAAAAATACAGGGCGGGGACGCGCCAGCCTTCCCCGCCCGCCGGTTTCTTAAATCGTTCCTACGATCCAAGGAGCCCGGGATCAGCCGCCAAAGGGCAGCGCAACTCCTGCGCGGCCGAATACCACCGGGGTCTTGGTCCCACCAGCCGCATACGCCCTCGGCTTGTTGACACCGGCCGCGCGCTGGACGCCCATCGGGCCACCCGCACGGCCGTACCAGTCGGACAGCTCGGGCGTCTGGTCGCGATGCGTGGCCTTTACCGCCGCCAGCTGCTGCATGCGCTCGGCACCAACCACTCCGCCGGCACGACCGAAGGTCTCGGCAGCGATCGCCCCCATCGCAGCAAGAGCGATCGCCGAAGCCATCGCCGCCGCAACAAACTTGCCTGTCTTGAACAGATTCATGATTGCAGTCCCTCTCGAGAATTCGCGTAAATGAAGAAGCCTCTTAATACGGTGGAGCACTCGCTCCATACGCCGAGAGATTACGCTGGGACGCAACCGGGGTATTGGACGGTCTTGCCAAGATTTGGAACGTTCTTGCCTCGGGTGAGGGACGAGGCGGGAGAGGGGCTAGCTCAATGCGGGGCCAGGATCTCGAGGTTGTCGATCAGGCGCGTGTCGCCGAGCTTGGCTGCGCCCAGGACCACGAGCTCTGTGTCGTCGGCCTCGGGCGCGGTCAGAGTCGCGCGCCGGCGCACCACCACATAGTCCACACGCCACCCGTGCCGCGCCAGCTCAGTATCGGCGGCGAACTCCATCGCCTCGAAATTGCGGTCGCCCCCCTCCACCGCCGCCTTCACCTGGTTCAACACCTGGAACAACCGCGGCGCCTCCTCACGTTCCGCGGACGACAGGAAGCGATTGCGGGAGGACAGCGCCAGCCCATCGTCCGCGCGGCGCGTCTCGGCGGCCACGATCTCCATCGGCAACGCCAGCTGCTCCACCATGCGGCTCACAATGTGCAACTGCTGATAGTCCTTCTTGCCGAACACTGCAGACTGTGGCTGCACGATGTTGAAGAGCTTGAGCACCACGGTGGCCATGCCGCGGAAATGCCCGGGGCGAAAGCGGCCTTCCAGCTTGTTCGCCACCGCCGGCGGCTCGACCGCGAACACCTGCGGGTGCGGATACATCTCCGCTTCGTCCGGGTGGAACACCACGTGCACGTCGTGCGCGGCGAGCTTGGCGCAGTCCTCCTCGAAGGTGCGCGGGTACTTGTCGAAATCCTCGTTCTGTCCGAATTGAAGGCGGTTCACGAAGATGGTCGTGACCACGCAGGGTGCGTGCTGGTGCGCCATACGCACGAGTCGAAGGTGCCCGTCGTGGATGTTGCCCATGGTGGGCACGCACGCCACCCGTGGCTCCTGCTTCAGGCGCTGGCGCAGTTCCTTTACGGTTCTGATGACGTTCATGTGGAAGGGGCGAGGGGCTAGTCCCTGCCTTCAAGCCAGGTTAAAAAACTCGCGCGGTCCGCGCATTTCGCTGATGCGGCGCAACAATAAATCAAAATCCCCCGGCCGATCAACAAAATTCAAGTTCTTGCTGTTCAGGATAAGCACCGGCGCGGCGTCGTAGTCGTGGAAAAAGCGTCCATAGGCCTGGTTCAGCCTGGCCAGGTACTCCTCGCTCATGCCGCGCTCGTAACTTGCCGCGCGCCTGCGCACCCGCGCCATCAGCGTTTGCACCGGCGCCTGCAGGTAGATCACCAGGTCCGGCACAACCGCCTGCGGTGCGAGATGGGCGTAAATGTGCTGATACAGCGCGAACTCGTCGTCGGTCAGGTTCAGCCGCGCGAACATCGGGTCTTTGTCGAACAGAAAGTCGGCCACGGTGGTGCGCTCGAACAGGTCGAGCTGCTTCAAGCCAGAGAGCTGGTTGGCGCGCTGGAACAGGAAGAACAATTGCGTGGCCAGCCCCCAGCGCCGGGAATCCTGGTAGAAGCGCTCGAGGAACGGATTGCTCACCGGATCTTCGAGCAGCAGGTCGGCCCCGCTGCGCTCGGCGAGCAAGCGCGCAAGGCTGGTCTTGCCCGCGCCGATCGGGCCTTCGACGACGATGTAGCGGTGTTTAATCTTTTCCATCGATTCGGCTGACCCGTTGATCGGACACTTGCCACAGCAGCTGAGCGACGGGTCCGCGACCGGGGATGACGGCCTCCGGACTCACCTCGGACAGCGGCAGGAGCACGAAGGCGCGCTCATGCATGCGTGGATGGGGCACCTCCAGACCGGGGCCGTGGATCACCTGATGGCCCAGCAGCAGCAGATCGAGGTCGAGGGTGCGGGGGCCGTTGCGCTCGACACGCACGCGAGCGTGTCGTGCTTCGATGGCGAGCAGATGCCGTAGCAGGTCGGAGGGCGTGAGCTCGGTGTCGAGCACCGCCACCGCGTTGATGAAGTCAGGCTGGTCGGACTTGCCCATCGGCGCCGTCCGATAGAGCGAGGAGTGCGCAAGCAGTCGTGTGCCGGGCAGGCGCCCCAGTTCCTCGAAACCCTGCCGCACCTGCCGCTCCGGGTCTTCCAGGTTGCTCCCGAGCCCGACGTGGGCGATCTGCGGGCGGGGGACCTGCGACACCGCGATCACTCAGACGATCGAGCAATGGACCGGGAACGGTGGCCGCCTCTCGCGCGAATCGCAGGCGCGCACCAGGCGCCCGGTCGACCACAGGCTGTCTGCGAAGACCGTCCAGACCCTGTTTCTCAACACCCGGTCAAGACACCGGATCGACCGTGGCCGCTTCGTCACCGGCTTTGCTGCGCGGGCGGCGCCGACGCTTCCGCTTGCCTCCCGCCCGGTCGGGCAGCAGCATGCGTGAGCGCTCCTCTTCGCCGGCATCCTTGAAGCGGTCCCACCACTGGGCCACCTCCGCTTCGACCTCTCCGCTGTCGCAGCGGAGCTGGAGGAAGTCCCACCCGGCGCGGAAGCGTGGATGCTCCAGCACGCGGTAGGGCCGGCTGCCCGAGCGGTTGAGCAAGCGCGGCTGCAGCCCCCAGATCTCCTTCATGTCAGTGGTCAAGCGGCGCGGTATGGAGAGCTTTTCCACCTGCACCGCGACCACCTGGTCCATGGCCTTGTGCAAGCCGGGAATCGGTTTCATGCCGTCCGCTTCGGCTGCCTTCCAGGCGGCGAGCACCTCGTGCCAAAGCAGCGCCGCGAACAGAAATCCGGGAGAGACGGTCTTGTCCTCACGCACGCGCTCGTCGGTCTTCTCCAGCGCCAGCATCACAAAGCGCTCACCCAGGGGCTGTTCCAGGATCACGTCGAGCATGGGCAGCACGCCGTGATGCAGCCCCTCGGTGCGCAGCTTCAGCACGCACTCCTGCGCGTGCCCGGACAGCAGGAGCTTCAGCATCTCCTCGAAGACGCGCGCCGTGGGTACGTTCTGGACCAGGGCAGCCATGCGCTTGATGGGTGCGCGGGTTTTCGGTTCGATTCCCCCGCGCATCTTGGCCGCCAACCGCACCGCTCGCAGCATGCGCACCGGGTCCTCGCGATAGCGCTGCTCGGGATCTCCGATCATGCGGATGGTGCGCTTGCCGATGTCTGCGAACCCGTTGGTGTAGTCCAGGATCTCCTGGGTCACCGGATCGTAGAACAGGGCGTTGACGGTGAAGTCGCGCCGCAGCGCGTCTTCCTCCTGGGACCCGAACACGTTATCGCGCAGGATGCGGCCATGCTCGTCGCGCGAGTGCTCCTCCTCATCGTCCGAGATACCGCCGCGAAAGGTGGACACTTCCACGGTCTCCGCTCCGCACATGACGTGTGCCAGGCGGAAGCGACGCCCGATGATGCGCGAGCGGCGGAAAATCTCGCGCACCTCTTCGGGCGTGGCGTCGGTGGCAATGTCGAAGTCCTTGGGCTCGAGATCGAGCAGCAGGTCGCGCACCGCGCCACCCACCACGAACGCCTTGAAGCCCGCTTCCTGCAACCCGGCGGTCACCCGCCGGGCACAGGAGCTGATGCGCTCGCGCTGGACGCCATGCTTCTCGACGGGAATTACCAGGGGGTCGCGCGGCTTGCCCGAGCGGCCCGAGAAAACGCGCTGGATGAGTCGCTTTATCATTCAGTTGGAGATAGGCCCGATCCGGCAGCCGCTGGAGTCGGGCGGTAATAGACCCCGTCGACCGCTTGGGCAGCGCGCGTAACTATTTGATTTAGTGATATTGTCGACTTCGGCTCCAGAACTCTGCCAGGGGTAGCGCTCGGATCAAGCGGCGGGCGCGTAGCGCTTGGTTGCTGCAAATTCGTCCAGCTACCCCGTCGGCTCGCCCGGCGGAATCACCCATTATAGGGGAACAGGAACCCCAGGCTCTGGAGAGTCAACCGCCCTTGCCGGCCCGGTCGGCAGCACCGCCCGCCCCGCGCCGACCGGGCACGGATCCGCCAACGGCACCCGTGATCGGTCACCGCAGGCTGATGATCAGCCAATCCTTCTCCAACGCGGTCTCCTTCAATGTCTCGTCCGGGTCGACGGCTACCGGGTGGGTGACCTTGGACAGCAACGGCAGATCGTTGAGCGAGTCGGAATAGAACCAGGTCTCGCTGAAGGACGGCCAACCCAGACCGTGCTCGGCCAACCAGGCCTCCACCCGGACGACCTTGCCGTTCTGGAACGACGGCACGCCGTTGACGCGGCCGGAGAACTCTCCGTTCAGTTCTTCCGGCTCGGTGGCAATCAGGTGCTCGATGCCGAACTCCCGCGCGATCGGACCGGTCACGAAACTGTTGGTGGCGGTAACGATCGCGCGCGCGTCGTCCCGATGGCTCTCCACGAGGTCGCGCGATTTCTGGGTGATGATGGGCAGAATGCGGTTACGGACGAACTCCCGGTGCCACTCCTCCAGCACTTTGCGCGGGTGGCGCGACAGAGGCTTCAACTGAAAGTCGAGAAACTCGTGGATGTCCAGCGTGCCGGCCTTGTACTGCTCGAAAAACTGCTGATTGCGCGCCTCGTAGACTTCGCGGTCCAGGACGCCTTTTTCGATCAGGAACTGGGCCCACTCGAAATCGCTATCGCCGGCGAGCAACGTGTTATCGAGGTCGAACAAGGCAAGGCGCATGGTAGCCCGAGAGGCAACGCTATAACGCGGAGTCTAGCAGCAGGCGGGTTAGACACGAGAGACGCGGACGTTCGGCAGCGAGTATAGCCCATAGACCTGTCACCGGCGACGACGGCAGTTAGGTCGCGGCGCGCTGGGCCTGCTGCAGCACCGCGCGCAGCAAAGGCAGGGTTATCGGGCGCTTGGCCTGCAGCGAGTGCTGATCGAGGGCATCCAGCACCGCCAGCAGGGACGGGAGATCCCGCCGCCCATGGCGCAGCAGGTAATCGGCAAGCTCCGGTGCGAGCGTGAAACCCCTTCCGCTGGCATGAGTGCGCAGCGCCTCCGCCTTCTCCTCGTCGGTAAGCAGGCGGAGTTGGAACACCAGCCCGGCTCCCAGGCGCGTCCTCACATCGTCTCGCAACGCGAGGCCCGAGGGCGGCACATCTCCGGCGGCGAGCAGGTACACCTCACCATCGCGCAACCGCTGAAACAGCCGAAACAGGGCCGCCTGGGCCCCGGCGGACAGGCGCTGCACGTCGTCCACGGCGATCACCGATGGCAGCGCACCACAATGCTCCAGCGTTTCGAACTCACCGCTGCCGACGTGGCCCACGCTGCGGCCGGCGTCCTGCAGGGCTTGTGCCGCCGCGCGCAGCAGATGGCTCTTGCCGCACCCAGGCGGCCCGCACAGATAAATGCACCGCTCCTCCAGCGTGCCGGCGAGCCAGGCATGCAGCACGGCGAGCGCTTCGCTGTTGCTGCCCGGCGCAAAGTTTTCCAGGGTCGGCGCGGGTGGCCGCGACAAGTCCAGCACGAGCTGCTGCATGGCTCTTAAACTCAGTCGTTGTAAAGGCCGCTGTGCTGGTACCTGCGCTTGAGGTGGCGCACCAGCACCAGCGCGACGGCGGCGAGCGGGACCGCCAGCAGCACGCCGACGAAGCCGAGCAGATGACCGAACGCCAGTATCGCGAAGATCACCCATACCGGGTGCAGTCCGACACGGTCACCCACCAGCCACGGGGTCAGCACGTAGCTCTCCAGAAGCTGTCCTCCTACGAACACCCCCCAGATCGGCAGCAGGCTCAGCACGCTCTGAAACTGGATCAGTCCGATGGCGGTGGCCAACACCACACCGAGCGTGAAGCCGAGGTACGGCACGAAGGCGAGCAGCCCGGTCAACAGGCCGATGGACAGTGCGGAGTTGAGCCCCACCACCCACAGCGCTACGGTGTAGTACAGCGCCAGGCTCAGCATTACGGAAAACTGACCACGCAGGAACTCGCCCAGCACTTGATCGACTTCGCGCGCGATGCTGGTCAACTCGCCGAGCGGTCGGCGCGGTACCAGGTCCGCGATCGCCGCGAGCATCCGGTCCCAGTCGCGCAAGAAGTAGAACAGGACCACCGGGAACAGCGCCGCCGAGCCCAGGAATCCCAACACCGCCAGCCCGCCCGAAGTGAGCGACGGCACCACTTTTTGCACCAGGTCGCCACTGCTTTGCAGCAGCGGGCCGAGCTTGTCCTGCAGCTGGGTCGGGTGGAAGTCGAGGCGGATGCCCAGATGAGCGCTCACCCAGGGCACCGCCTGCCTTTGCATCCAGTCGGAGAACGAGGGCAACTCTGCGGCAATCGCTCGCACCTGTTGCTCGATGACCGGAACCAACACCAGCAGCAGCGCGACCAGGATCAGCACGCCCAGCAGCATGACGATCGCGACCGCCAGCGTGCGCGGCACCTTGCGGCGCGCCAGCCAATCCACCAGCGGCACGCACATGTAGGCGAAGATGGCCGCGCCCACGAACGGCGACAGGACCGGACCCAGCAGCCAGGCCAGGCCGGCGATGCTCAGCAATACGACGAAGTAAAGGGCATAGCGCCAGGTGTCGCTGAGCATGGGGAGAGGGTCTTTTCGGGTAGAATTCGCCGGCCGTGCGAGGACACACAGCCCGCGCGCCAGACAGGACACGGTCGCGGCATCTTAACCCAGATCGTTTTAGTTCAAAGCCCGCGCCGTTGTTCACCCGTCATCCGCACCAGCACAGCCGCCTTTCACCTCTGAAGCATGACCCTCACGCCCCCATCCCCGGCTGACACAGTGCCTGACACCGGCCTGTCCTACCGCGCAGCCGGCGTCGACATCGACGCCGGTGACCAGCTGGTGGAGAACATCAAGCCCATCGCCCGCCGCACGCTGCGCGACGGCGTGCTGGCTGGCATCGGCGGCTTCGGCGCTCTGTTCGAAGTACCGAAGAAGTATCGCAACCCGGTGCTGGTATCCGGCACGGACGGCGTGGGCACCAAGCTTAAGTTCGCGTTCCAGCTTGGCCGCCACGACACGGTCGGCATCGACTTGGTGGCGATGAGCGTCAACGACGTGCTGGTGCAGGGTGCGGAGCCCCTGTTCTTCTTGGACTACTACGCCTGCGGCCGGCTGGACGTGGCCACGGCCACCGCCGTGATCCAGGGCATCGCGGCGGGTTGCGAGCAGGCGGGCTGCGCGCTGATCGGCGGCGAAACCGCGGAGATGCCAGGCATGTACCCGGCCGGGGAATACGACCTGGCCGGCTTTGCCGTAGGCGTGGTCGAGAAGGACCGCATCCTCGACGGCAGCCGCATCGCGCCCGGCGACGTGGTGCTGGGCCTGGCCTCCAGCGGAGCACACTCCAACGGCTATTCGCTGATCCGCCGTATTCTGGAACGCGAGGCGGTCGACTTGTCGTCCGACTTTCACGGCCGCCCGCTGAGCGAGGTGATCCTTGCGCCCACTCGCATCTATGTGAAGCCGGTTCTCGCGCTCATGCAGCAGGTGGACGTGAAGGGCCTGGCGCACATCACCGGCGGTGGCCTGCTGGAAAATGTGCCGCGTATCCTGGCGGACGGGCTGACGGCCGAGCTGGACCGCAACGCGTGGCCGAGGCCCGCACTGTTCTCCTGGCTGCAGGAAAAAGGC
This sequence comes from Gammaproteobacteria bacterium, assembly GCA_041487115.1. GTDB lineage: Bacteria > Pseudomonadota > Gammaproteobacteria > Burkholderiales > SHXO01 > SHXO01. The sequence continues at coordinate 7,809 of JBGPMS010000020.1, read as the reverse complement.
GGCGTGGCGGACCAGGAGATGTTCCGGGTGTTCAACTGCGGCATCGGCATGATCCTGGTGGTAAGCGAAAGCGATGTCGAGCGCACGGTGCAAGTGCTGCACGAGACGGGTGAGACGGTGTACCGGATCGGCCACGTCCGCCAGCGCCGTGCCGGCGAAGCACAGACGCTCATCGCGTGAGCGATCGCATGCAGCGTCTGGTGATTCTGATCTCTGGTCGCGGCAGCAACATGCAGGCGCTGCTCGAAGCGCGCCTGCCGGCCGAGATCTGCGCCGTAATCAGCAACGAGCCCGGCGCACGCGGCTTGGAAACGGCCCGCGGCTTCGGGGTGAACACTGAGGTTGTCCCTCACCGCGACTTCCCCGACCGTACGGCCTTCGACCAGGCGCTGGCCGAGGCGATCGGCCGGCACGATCCGCAGCTGTTGGTGCTGGCGGGTTTCATGCGCATCCTCACGCCCGGGTTTCTCGCCCGCTTCGAAGGCAAGGTGATCAACATCCATCCGTCCCTGTTGCCGGCGTTCCAGGGAACCAATACCCACCGGCGCGCACTCCAAGCAGGCGTGAAGATCCATGGTTGCACGGTTCACTTCGTGACACCCAGGCTGGACAGCGGACCCATCGTCGTGCAGGCTGCGGTCCCGGTGCTGCCCGAGGACACCGAGGACGCCCTTGCCGCACGCGTCCTGGAGCAGGAGCACCGGGTGCTGCCGCAGGCGGTGCGCTGGTTTCTCGACGGCCGCCTGGAGGTGCACGGCAACCGTGTCCTGATCGCCGGCGAGAGCCGTTACCCCAACCCCATCATTTCGCCAGTGCCCGCATGACCCGCTCAATACTGTTTTCCCTTTTGCTCCTCACTGCGGCGCATGGCTACCTGTTTTCCCTTTTGCTCCTCACTGCGGCGCATGGCTACGCCGCCCCCGCCTCCGATACCGGTGTCCCGTCGCGAGTACAGATCAAGTACCGAGTCTCGATGGCATCGATGAAGATCGGCGAGGGGCTCGACGTGTTCGAGCACAACGGCAAGACCTACTCCGTGGTAAGCGAGTCGAAGACCTCGGGCGTCGCCGCGGTGGTCTACAAGCTCGACATCCGGCGCGAATCCAAAGGCAGCGTCACCGCGGCCGGGTTGCGCCCGCAGACCTTCGTGGAGCTGCGCAACGGCGAGGTCAAGCGCAGCGCGAACTTCGACTGGAGCGCCGGCCAGGTGCAGCTCACCGACGGCGACCACAAGCAGACAGCGGTCCTTCCCCCCGAAACCTGGGACGCCACCAGTTTCGCCTGGAACTTCGCATTCGCGCCGCCGGACGGCAAGGAGCTGAAGGTATACCTGACCGACGGCCGCCGCATCACCGAATACCGCTACGCCATCGCCGGACGGGAAAAGCTCGCCACCCCGCTGGGCGACATGGAGACGCTGCACGTGAAGAAGATCCAGGACCCGGACGACAAGCGTGCCTTCGATGTGTGGCTGGCCGTGGAGCGGCACTACCTGCCGGTGCGTATCCGCGCCACCGAGAAGGACGGCACCGCCTTCGACTCGCTGGTGGAAAGCATCGACCTCACGGCAAAACCGTGATCGAGCCCACGCGCGGCCGCCTGGCCGCGGCGGTATCCGCGCTCCAGGTGCTGCTGGGCATGACGCGGCCGGCCGACGTGGTGCTGAAGGCGTTCTTCCGCGACCATCGCGATCTCGGCCAGACCGACCGCGCCTTCGTCGCCGAGCTGGTCTTTACCGTTCTGCGCCACCTGCGCCTGCTGGAGCATCTCGCCGGCGAGCCCATGCCACGCCGGCTGGCATTGGCGGCGCTCACTCTGCAGACTGGCTTCAGCGTGCGCGAGCTGTCGCCGATGCTCGCACAGGGCGACGAGATATGGCTCGCGCGCGCACGCGGGGTCGACCAGTCGCAACTGCCGCCGGCGATCCGCCTGAGCCTGCCCGACTGGCTGTACGAGCGTCTCGCGCGCGACCACCAGCCGGTCGAGCTGGAGAGCCTGGCGCGCGGGATGCTGCAGAGCGCACCCTTGGATCTCAGGGTGAACACGATGCTCGCCACGCGCGACGAGGTGCTGGCCGCGTTCAAGCACGACGGCATCCCCGCCGAGCCGACCCCCTACTCGCCGGCCGGCGTGCGGCTCGACACCAAGCCGGCCCTCCAGCGTCATCCGCTGTTCCTGCAAGGCAAGGTCGAGGTGCAGGACGAGGGCAGCCAGCTGCTGGCGTATCTGGTCGCGCCCCGGCGGCGCGAGATGGTGGTGGATTTCTGCGCCGGAGCCGGCGGAAAGACGCTGGCGCTCGGCGCGCTGATGCACTCGGAGGGGCGGCTGTACGCCTTCGATACCGCGGACAAGCGCCTTACCAACCTCAAACCACGGCTGCGGCGCTCGGGGCTGTCCAATGTGCATCCGCAGCTCATCAGCGGAGAAAGCGATGCACGCGTAAAACGGCTCGGAGCCAAGATCGACCGCGTCCTGGTGGATGCACCCTGCAGCGGCATGGGGACCTTGCGCCGCAACCCCGATCTCAAGTGGCGCCAGCGGCCGGAGGGTGTGGCGGAGATGGCAGTGAAGCAGCGCGCCATCCTCGCTTCGGCGGCGCGGCTGATCAAACCCGGGGGGCGCCTGGTCTACGCCACCTGCAGTCTCCTGCAGGAAGAAAACGAAGCCATCGTCGACGGTTTCCTGGCCAGTGAGCCCGCGTTCGGCGTCGCTCACTGTGGCGAGATCCTCCGGCGGCAAGGCATCGGACTCGATACCGGGGAATATTTCCGGGTGTTCCCGCACTCCCACGGGATGGATGGGTTCTTTGCCGCGGTTCTCGAGCGCGCGGCCGGAGGTTAGCTCGGTGCAGCCGTCCGCGTCCGGCTGCCGAGCGCTCTGGCTTGCACTGCTGCTGGCGGCGGCGCCGGCCATGGCGCTCCAGCCCGCGGGCACGGTCGAAGAGGTCGTCACCGCGGAGATCGCGTTCACGCCGGGTGACGAGGCGGCCCGGATCATCGTCGAGGCTCTGCGCGCGGCACGGCGCGAGGTTCTGGTGCAGGCCTTCAGCTTCACGCACAAAGACATCGCCCGAGCGCTGATCGAGGCGCGGTGGCGCGGGGTGGACGTGCGGGTCATCGCCGACGGGGAGCAGACCAAACTGATCGAGAACACCGTCATCCCGGAGCTCGCGGCCGCCGGCGTCCCCGTGTTCCTGGACCAGGAGCACGCCGCCGCGCACAATAAGGCGATGGTGGTGGACGAAGGCAACGCATCCGGCGTCGTCATCACCGGCAGCTACAACTATACTTTCGCGGCGCAGAATCACAATGCCGAGAACTTGGTCGTGCTGCGCGGCGGGAAGCGCATCGCCCGCGCCTACGCCGACAATTGGCGGCGGCACCGGGCTCATTCCAAACCCTAGCGGCCGCAATGACGAAACTCGCGCGCGAGCCAAGTCTTCCCCTCCTGCCAGAGGAGGGGTGCCTGCGCAGCAGGCGGGGTGGTGGGAGCCTGCCTTCGAACCACCCCGTCGCTTTCGCGCCACCCCTCCTTCGGAAGGAGGGGAGAATCGGGTGCCTGCGCAGCAGGCGGGGGGGTGGGAGTGCGGCCGGACGGTTGGCGTGGCCAGCTGCTGGACTGAACCAATGGATCCGGGTACGAAGAAAGCCGACGCCGAAATCCATAACCTGATCACCGGCCTGGTCGCCGAGCTGCAGAACGTAGGCTTGCTGTGGGAGCTCGGCGTGCTCGCGATCAGTCTCGCGCTCGCCTGGTGGGTGAGTCGGGGTCTGCGCAGCCGCATCGGCATCACCCCGTCCGTCGACCCCGACGCCACGCTCAAGATCGGCGTGGGCGGGCTCAACCGCGTCATCTTTCCACTCTCAGCGCTGGTGTTCCTCGTGCTGGGGCGTTTTATCCTGCAGCGCTTCGTGCCGGCAGTGAACTTGCTCAACGTGATGGTCCCCCTGCTGTTCTCCTTGATGCTGGTGCGCGTCGCGGTCTACGTGCTGCGCCATGCGTTCGGGGCCAGCGGCCCGATGCGCCACTGGGAACGCGCCATCGCCTGGACCATCTGGATCGGGCTGGCGTTGCATATCACCGGTTTGCTGCCCGAGCTCGAGGCGCTGTTGGACGGCATCGCTTTCCACGTCGGCAAGCAGCGCATCTCGATGCTCAACATTCTGCAGGGTTTGCTGGCGCTGGCTGTCACGGTGGTCATTGCCGTGTGGGCGGGCCGGGTGATCGAGGGACGCTTGATGGCTGCGCGTGGGCTCGACCCGAACCTGCAGGTCGTGCTGTCGAAGCTCAGCAAGCCGCTGCTGGTCACCGTCGCCGTCATGGTCGCGCTGCCGGCCGTGGGCATCGACGTAACCGTGCTTTCGGTCTTCGGCGGGGCGCTGGGCGTAGGTATCGGCTTCGGCCTGCAGAAGCTCGCCGCCAACTACCTGTCCGGCTTCGCCATTCTGCTGGACCGATCGGTGAGCCTGGGAGCGCTGGTCACCATCGACGGCCACTATGGTCAAGTAACCAAGCTCACCGCACGCTACGTGGTGGTCAAAGCCCTGGACGGCACGGAGGCGCTCATCCCCAACGATACGGTGACCACCACCGTAGTGGTCAACCATTCTTATTCGGACCGGCGTGTACGCGTCGAGATGTCGCTCCAGGTGGGCTATCAAAGCGACGTGGAGCGGGCGCTCGAGCTGATGCTCGAGGCCGCGAACGCCCACCCACGCGTGCTGCGCGATCCGGCACCCGCAGCCGTGCTCAAGGGGTTCGGCGACAGTGGCATCGATCTGACTCTTTATGTGTGGATCCTGGATCCGGAGAGCGGAAAGGGCAACTTGCAGTCCGAGATTTATCTGGCGCTGCGGAAGAGGTTCAATGCAAACGGGATTCAGATCCCGTACCCGCAACGCGAGATCCGCATCCTGGATTCCGCCGGAACGGGGGAGAAAAAGAGTTGAGCCGGCATCGGTCTTGCATTCCGGTTATGGAGGCAGGCCGGGCAGCTGGCAGGGACGGGGGGAAAGGGAAGCAAGCGGTTGAAAATCCTCGCCTCCGCCGGCATATGCTAAAGACGATTCAATGTTTCTGCGGCCGGGCCGAAATGAGCTCTTTGGGGCGCCCGTTTCTGTATAATTGGCGCCGGATCAGTTAACGCTAACCACCTAAACGGAATATGAATTTCCTATTCGAAGTGTTCGGGGGTCTGATTAACTTGCCCTGGTGGGGCTACGTGCTGGTTGGCCTGGGGCTAACGCACGTCACCATCGCTGGGGTCACCATCTTCCTGCACCGGTACCAGGCGCATCGTGCGCTCGAGCTGCACCCGGCGATCAGCCACTTCTTCCGGTTCTGGCTCTGGCTCACCACCGGCATGGTGACCAAGGAATGGGCCGCGGTCCACCGCAAGCACCACGCCAAATGCGAAACCGAAGAGGACCCGCACAGCCCGCAGATCTTTGGCCTGCGCAAAGTGCTGCTGGAAGGCACCGAGCTGTATCGAATCGGATCCAAGGACGCGGAGGCGATAGCCAAGTACGGGCATGGCACCCCCGACGACTGGATGGAGCGCAATATCTACTCGCGCCACAGCGTAATGGGCGTCGCGCTCATGATGGTGATCGACCTGGTGCTGTTCGGGTTCGCCGGCCTGGCGATCTGGGCGCTGCAGATGGCGTGGATCCCCATCTTCGCTGCGGGCGTGATCAACGGGCTTGGGCATCACACCGGCTACCGAAATTTCCAACCGGAGGATGCGAGCACCAACATCGTGCCCTGGGGCATACTCATCGGCGGCGAGGAGTTGCACAACAATCATCACGCGTACGCCTCGTCCGCGCGACTGTCGAGCAAATGGTTCGAGTTCGACATCGGCTGGATGTACATCCGCTGCATGGAGCTGCTCGGCTTGGCCCAGGTGAAGAAGCTGGCACCCAAGATCCGCTTCGACATGGACAAGGCGCGCTGCGACGCGTACACCCTGCAAGCCGTGATCACGCACCGCTACGATGTGGTGCAACGCTTTGCACGCACGCTCAAGACGACGCTGGCTGAGGAGGTGGCTCGGCTCAAGGCACGCGGCCTCGCGGTCGACACGCGGGTGTTCAAACGTTGGCTGCAGCGCGACGTCAAGGGTCTGAAGGCGCACGAGCGCGCCCAGCTCGAGGAAGTGCTCAGCACCAGCAAGGTGCTCGCGACCGTCTACGCGATGCGTCAGGAGTTGACCGCCCTGTGGGCCCGTTCCACCGCATCCAAGGAGCAGCTGGTGCACCAGCTCGAGGACTGGTGCCACCGCGCAGAGAAGAGCGGGATCGCCCAGCTGGAGGCGTTCTCGCGCACCCTGCGGGGTTATGCCTCTGCGTAGGGGCGAGGGGCTAGGGGTGAGAGGCTAGGGACTAGAGAACAGCACTACCCCGCTCCGTCTACCAAACCAAAAGGGCCTGCGATGTCGCAGGCCCTTCGCATTTCCGAGGTTCGGTTTTCCTTCGCCCCTAGCCCCTCATCCCTACTTCAGCTTCGTCTCTTTGTAGATGACGTGCCGGCGGACTACAGGGTCGAATTTCATCAGCTCCATCTTGTCCGGCTTGGTGCGCTTGTTCTTGGTCGTGGTGTAGAAATGGCCGGTTCCGGCACTCGATTCCAGCTTGATCTTCTCGCGCATGGCTTCTCCTTCAGCTACCGGATTAGATCTTCACGCCCTGACCACGCAACTCGGTCAACACGACGTCGATGCCCTTCTTGTCGATGAGGCGCAGGCCCGCCTGGCTCACACGCAGGCGAATCCAGCGATTCTCGCTCTCGACCCAGAAGCGTCGCGAGTGCAGATTGGGCAGGAAACGCCGCAGCGTCTTGTTGTTGGCATGGGAAACGTGGTTCCCCTTGAGCGGCTTCTTGCCGGTGACTTCACATACACGAGCCATCTTTGCGGTGCCCCAGCGGAAAAACGTCGATTTATACCATGGAGTTGCCGACGAGTTCAAGCGCGGTGGGCGATCCGGGAACAGCATGCCGGAAGATGGCGCGGCGGGGCGCCCGTTTCGCCGTGGCTTTACCGAATTCCCCGGCTGCGCGGCTCATGCGCAGCCAGAGGAAACTTGTGCTTCATACATCTCTATGATTTCGTGAGATATCCCGTTGCGCTGCAGCGTGGACTGCCCCTTTACAGCAACCTTGCTCATCTCCTATTCTTTCGCTTCCGGTTGTCGGACATGACCATCGGAGACGCTGGTCGGACCACCGGCTAACTCCAAGTCGCGGTGGGCGACCTGGCGCCCGATACTCTGAGCCGGTACGTGATAGTGGTCGGAAGCTCGTCCGCAGTCACAATCGCGAACTACCAGATCGACAACCTGTTGGCGCTGATCAAGGCTGCAACCGAGTCCGGCCAGGGACAGGCGAGGGTCGAGTCCCACATCGCCCATGCGGCAGTGGCCTCGTAATCGCCGCACGCCATCCCCGCATTTTCCGCCAGATGAAGGTCATCGTCCTCGCCGTGACGCGAATCTTGTCGCTGCTGTCGGCGCTCGCACTCCTGCTCGCGATCTCGCCGGCGGGCGCCCATATCGGCGGCACAACCGGCCTCGCCACGATCATCGTGAGCGGGCAGACCGTGCAATACAACCTTGGGCTGTCTGTCGGCCACGTGGCGCCGGAACTGGCGGACGCGATGCACCTCGCACAGCCCGGCCTTGCTCCCGACTATTCCCCTGTGCTCAGGGCAGTGGCAGAGAAAATCCACGTGCAATCCGATGGGCGGCCATGCGAGGCGGCGCCCGCCAACCTCACGCCGCCGGCGCAGGAGGGTGCAAGCGCGGTCGTAGT
>JBGPMS010000019.1:0-28744 GCA_041487115.1 Gammaproteobacteria bacterium | reverse complement strand
GACGGGTCCTTGCCGGAGAACGCACCCCCGCCGTGATGGGCCGCACCGCCGTAAGTGTCGACGATGATCTTGCGCCCGGTCAGTCCGCAGTCGCCCTGCGGACCGCCAACTACGAAGCGGCCGGTGGGATTGATGAGATAGCGGACGTGGCCCTTCATCAGGTGCTTCGGCAGCACCGGCTTGACGATCTGCTCGATCACCGCCTCCTCGATTTCCTTGTGCTCTTTGTCTGGTGCGTGCTGTGTCGAGAGCACCACGGTGTCGATCGCCGCCGGCTTGCCGTCCACGTAACGGACCGTGACCTGCGACTTGGCGTCGGGGCGCAGCCACGGCAGGCGGCCGTCGCGCCGCAGCTCCGACTGGCGTTCCACCAGCCGGTGTGCGAGGTAGATAGGCAGCGGCATGAACTGCGCGGTCTCGTCGCAAGCGAAGCCAAACATGAGGCCCTGGTCGCCGGCCCCCTGCTCGAGATCGAGGCCCCTTCCCTCGTCCACCCCCTGGGCGATGTCGCTCGACTGTTTGTCGTAGGCCACCAGCACCCCACAGCCTTTGTAGTCGATGCCGTACTCGGTATTGTCGTAGCCGATGCGCTTGATCGTGTCGCGCGCGACCTGCTGAAAGTCGACCGCGGCGCGGGTGGTGATCTCGCCGGCCATGACCACCAGGCCGGTAGTCACCAGCGTCTCGGCTGCCACACGGGAGAATTTGTCCTGGGCTAAGATTGCGTCCAGCACCGCGTCGGAGATCTGGTCCGCGACTTTGTCGGGGTGCCCCTCGGAAACCGACTCGGACGTAAAGAGGTACTCGCTCATTCGAAATCCGGCCTCTAAATGGTCGACTCAAAAGCGCCAAAGGATAGCAGATAAGCCTCTAAGCTTGAACACGTTTGTGTTAAATGTTTAGCTTGCTGCGACTGCTCGCGCGGCTTCCTTTGCGGTGGTACCACGTGCTCGGCGGCTGGCTCGGCTGGCTCGTCTACTGGGCTTCACCGCGTTACTCTTCGCGGCTGCGGGCGAACTTGCGCGCAAGCGGAGTGTGCGCTGACGAGGCGGAGTTTCAGCGCATCCTGCGCCATGCGATCTTCGAAGCCGGCCGTCAGGGGATCGAGATCCTGCCGCTGTGGTTCCGTCCGCAGGAGAAGGTCACGCCGCTGGTGCGATCCTGCACCGGGGAACAGGAGGTCATCGACGCCTACCACGAGGGGCGCGGCGTCATCCTTCTGACGCCGCACCTGGGCTGCTTCGAGATCTCGGCGATCTATGCGGCTGCGCACTTTCCCATTACCGTCCTGTATCGCCCACCCCACATCCGTTGGGTGGACAAGCTGATCGCGGCAGGGCGCGGCCGTGGTCAGGAGAAGCTCGCGCCGGCCAACACCAAAGGCGTGCGCCTGCTGTTCAAGGCCCTGAAGAGAGGCGAGTCGATCGGCGTATTGCCCGACCAGGTCCCGAGCGCCGGCGATGGCGTATGGGTGGATTTCTTCGGCCGCCCAGCCTATACGATGACCCTGATGGGCCGGCTGTGCGAGTCTCTCGATCCGGCCGTGTTCCTGGCGGTGGCCAAGCGCCTGCCACGCGGCTCGGGGTATGAGATCGAAGTGAGCCGCATCCAGGGCAGTCTCGCCGGCGAGGCCGGTGCCCGGCGCATGAACGCCGCTGTCGAGGCGGCGGTGCGCAAGCATCCCGAGCAGTATTTGTGGAGCTATAACCGTTACAAGCATCCGGCCGGAGCGCCGCTCCCGCCTACCCACCGCTAGCCGCCATGTCTCGAATCGCGATCTTCGTCCTTTGGCTGTTGCACTTCCTGCCGCTGCCGCTGCTGGCGCCCATCGGGCAGGGCGTGGGCATGCTCGCTTACCTCGGCGTCGCCAAGCGACGCCGTATTGCGCGCATCAACTTGAACCTGTGCTTCCCCGAATTGGACGACGCGCAGCGCGAGCGGCTGCTGCGCCGGCACTTCCGCTGCTTCGGTCGCGGCATCCTCGAGGCCGGCATCGCCTGGTGGGGTACGCCCGAGCGCCTTCGGCGCACGGTGCGCATCGAAGGCCAGGAGCACGTGGACGCGATGCAGGGCGAGCGGTTCATCGGGCTGGTGCCCCACTTCGTGGGCATCGAGCTGGAAGGCTTGCGCATGACCATGGACTACCGCGGCCTGGCCGTGTACGTGCACCAGAAGGACGTTTATATCGATGATTTCCTCAAGCGCAAGCGCGAGCGCTTCGAGGGTACGCGGATGATCGCCCGGCAGGAGGGCGTGAAGGCCATCCTGCGCGCCTTCCAGAAAGGACAGGGACTGCAGCTTTCGCCCGACATGGACCTGGGCGAGCGCGATGCCGTGTTCGTACCCTTCTTCGGCGTGCAGGCCGCCACCGTGACCGCGCTGTCACGCATGGCGCGGCTCACGCGGTCGCGCATCATCCCGCTCGTGGTCCGCCAGCTTCCGGGCGGGCAGGGATATGTGGTGCGGTTCTACCCGGCGTGGGAGGACTACCCGGGAGCGAGCGTGGAAGAGGACACCCGGCGCATGAACGCCTTCATCGAAGAGCGCGTGCGCGAGATGCCCGAGCAGTACCTGTGGACCCACCGTCGCTTCAAGACACGGCCCGCGGGAGACCCCGGGTACTACCAGCGGCCATGACGGCGCCGGCGCTCGATGCGCGCATCCTGCCTCTGCGCGCGGAAGACATCACCGCTCTCGCGCAGCTGGCACGAAATGTCTGCTACCGGCACTACCCGAGCATCATCAGCATCGAGCAGATAGAATATGTCATGTCCAAGCCGCTGACCGCGCGATGAGCGCTGATCGTGCCAGCCCCGTGCGACTCGCGTTCACCAAGATGCAGGGCGTGGGCAACGACTTCGTCGTGCTCGACGCCATAAATCAGCGGGTCGAGCTCACTGCCGACCAGGTGCGCCGTATCGCCGACCGGCACTTCGGGATCGGCTGCGACCAGCTTCTGTTGATCGAGCGTCCGCGCACGCCGGGCACTGACTACTACTACCGCATCTACAATGCCGACGGCACGGAAGTGCAGCACTGTGGCAACGGTGCGCGCTGCTTCCTGAGGTACGTACGCGACAAAGGCCTCACCACCAAGACCGAGATCCGGGTCGAGACGTTATCCGGAGTCATCGTTCCAAAGCTGGAGACGGATGGCCAGGTCAGCGTCGATATGGGGCCGCCCGAGTTTGCTCCCGCGAAAATCCCATTCGTTGCCGACCGGCAGGAGTTGACCTATGCGCTGCAAGTAGCCGGCGAGGTCATAGAGATCAGCGCACTGTCCATGGGCAACCCGCATGCCGTGCAGCTGGTGGACGATGTGGGCGCGGCGCCTGTCCTCACTCAAGGGGCGCTGATCGAGCGGCATCCGCGGTTTCCGCAACGTGCCAATGCAGGCTACATGGAAGCGGTCGACCGCCACCACATCAAACTCCGCGTGTACGAACGCGGCGCCGGAGAAACGCTGGCCTGTGGCACCGGGGCGTGCGCGGCAGTGGTAGCCGGGATCACGCGCGGCTATCTGGACAGCCCGGTGGGCGTGCAGGCGCGCGGTGGGCGGCTCTCCATCGCCTGGGGGGGCGGCCGGCAACCGGTAATGATGACCGGGCCAGCCGAGACGGTGTTCGAAGGCACGATTGAAATCTAGAATACACCCACGATGAGAGCGGATGACGTTGCACGTTACCTGAAGGAGCACCCGGAATTCTTCGAGGAGTACGCCGAGTTTCTCGCTTCGATGCATATTCCGCATCCGCACGGCGGGCGGGCGATACCGATCTCCGAGCGGCAGGTCCTCACGCTGCGCGAGAAGAGCCGTCTGCTGGAAGGCAAGCTGCGCGAGCTGGTGCAGTTCGGGGAAGAGAACGACAGCATCAGCGAGCGCATCCACCGCATCACGCTGGCGCTGCTCGCGGCACGTGACCTGCCGGGCGTGCTCGAGCCCCTGTACAACAACCTGCGCGAGGATTTCGCGGTGCCGGCGGTGGCGCTGCGGCTGTGGCTGGATCCGTCGACCGAGGACAGGAACGAGCTCACCGAGATCAGCCAGGAAGCACATGTATTCGCCGAGAGCCTGATCGACCCCTACTTCAGCGAGCATCCCATGTTCGACAGCGGTGGCTGGTTCGGGGGTGAAGCCGATGCCTTGCGCTCGCTGGTATACCTTCCGTTGCGGGCCGAACGGGCGTTCGGGCTGCTAGTCCTGGGCAGCGACGATCCGCAGCGGTTCGCGACCGACAAGGGCACCTTGTACCTTGCGCGGCTGGGGGAGATCGTCAGCATGGCGCTCAGGCGCTACGCCGGGACCTGAAGTCCCAGCGCCGGGAAACGAGTTGGGCAACGAGCGCGAGAGCACCAACCAAGGCTACCTGGCAGGGTTCCTGTCCCACCTGCGGCATGAGCGGGGCTTGAGCGCGAACACTGCGGAGAGCTACGCGCGGGACCTGCGCAACCTGTTCGAGCTGGCTGGCGACATCCCCCTTGCCGACCTTCATCCGCACCAGGCACGGCGCTTCGTGGCCGTCCTGCACGGGCGCGGCCTCGAGGGCAGGACACTGGCCCGCATGCTGTCCGCTTGGCGCGGCTTCTATCGTTATCTGGCGCGCGACCACGGCTTCCTCCGCAATCCGTTCCAGGGCATACGCGCGCCGAGGGCGCCCAGGACGCTGCCCAAGGCCCTCTCGCCCGACGAGGCGTCGCGCCTGGTGGATCTGCCGGGCGATGAGCCGATGACGATCCGCGACCGCGCCATGTTCGAGCTGTTCTACTCCTCGGGGCTGCGGCTGTCCGAGCTGACCGGGCTCGAGCTGGGCGACGTCGACTTCCAAGATGGCACCGTGCGTGTCACCGGCAAGGGCAACAAGACGCGCGTCGTGCCGGTTGGAGAATTCGCACAGCGCGCACTTCAGGTGTGGCTCACCGCGCGCGCCGCGCTCGCGCGGCTGGAGCAGCCGGCGCTATTCGTCGACTCCAAGAGCCGCCCCGTAAGTCCACGTACCGTGCAGCGGCGACTCCAAGCCTGGGCTATCCGGCAGGGCCTGAGCCAGCACGTGCATCCGCACATGCTGCGCCACTCGTTTGCTTCGCACGTGTTGCAGTCCAGCGGCGATCTGCGCGCCGTACAGGAGATGCTGGGCCACGCGAGCATCTCTACCACCCAAGTCTATACGCACCTGGATTTTCAGTATCTCGCCAAGGTCTACGATGCGGCCCACCCTAGAGCCAAGAAAGCCGGCCCGCCCCGCCACGGCGCCAAGGGATCAGGAACACCGAAAGCCAAATCTTGAACCTGCGCGACCGGGCGATTTGGGCCCAACGCTACGAATCCCCAGATGGCCAAGCTGATCCTCAAACCCGGAAGGGAAAAATCACTCCTGCGCAAGCATCCATGGGTGTTCTCCGGCGCAGTGGAGCGTGTCGACGGCAAAGCGGAGAGCGGGGATACCCTGCTGGTGCGCTCGAGCCAGGGGGCTTTTCTAGGCTGGGCGGCCTACAGCCCGGCATCGCAGATCGTGGCACGGGTATGGGACTTTGCCGAGCCGACGCGCATCGACCGGCAATTTTTCCATGCGCGACTGCAGCGTGCGATCGAGATGCGGACGAAAGTGCTTGGGGCCTCGGAACGCGGCGCGGCACGGCTGGTGCATGGCGAATCCGATGGACTCCCTGGAGTGGTGGTCGACCGCTACGCAGACACGCTAGTGCTGCAGTTGAGCAGTGCCGGCGCATTCCGGTGGCGCGACACCCTCGTCGAACTGCTGGCCGAGCTGACCGGCGCACGCGCCGTGTTCGAACGGTCGGACGCCGACGTCCTCGCACTCGAAGGACTGCAACCGTCGGTGGGCTTGCGTCACGGCTGCCTTCCGCCAGGAGCCGTCGCTTTCGAGGAGAACGATCTCACCTTCCGGGTGGATATCCAGCACGGACACAAGACCGGTTTCTATCTCGATCAGCGCGACAACCGCGCCCTCGTCCGGTCACTGGCCGCGGAGCGTGAGGTGCTCGACTGCTTCTGCTACACCGGCGCCTTTTCCACTTCCGCTCTGGCGGGAGGCGCCACCGCCGTAACCGCGGTGGACTCATCGACGGAAAGCCTCACGGCTGCTCGTGGGCACGTCGAGCTCAACGGTCGCGACGGCGCCCAGTTCGTGGAGGCGGACGTCTTTCAAATGCTGCGCCGGCTGCGCGACCAGGGCCGCAGCTTCGACCTCATCATTCTCGACCCTCCGAAGTTCGCACCGACCGCCGCGCTGGCGGAGCGGGCCGCGCGCGGCTACAAGGACATCAATCTCTACGGCTTCAAGCTCCTGCGTCCGGGCGGATTGCTGCTCACGTTCTCCTGTTCCGGCGGTGTCTCGCGCGACCTGTTCCAGAAGATCATCGCCGGAGCCGCGCTGGACGCCGGTGTCGACGCCCAGATCCTGCGCTGGCTGGGTGCCGCGCCCGACCACCCCGTCGCTCTGGAATTCCCCGAAGGCGAATACCTCAAAGGACTGCTGTGCAGGGTCTCAGCAACATGACAACGACCGAGCTCATCGTCGTGCGGCACGGCGAGACGGCCTGGAACGCCGAGGGGCGCATTCAAGGCCACTTGGACAGCCCGCTGAACGAAGAGGGGTTGGCGCAGGCTCTGCTGGTGGGCGAGCGCATGGCACGCGAGCCCTTCTCCCAACTCTACAGCAGCGATCTGGGCCGGGCGTTGCAGACGGCCCAGCCGATCGCCGACCGCAGCGGCCGGCGTGTAGTCACGGAAGTACGACTGCGGGAACGCCACCTGGGCATCTTCCAAGGTTTGACCAGCGCCGAGTGCGAGCGTCGGTCACCCGAACACTACGCGCACTTCAAGTCACGCGATCCGGAGCACGTGATTCCGGAGGGCGAAAGCATCCGGCACGTATACCAGAGAGTGAGCGGAATTTTCACCGATCTGGCCCGCCGACACGCCGGCGAGCGCGTCGTGGTGATGACTCACGGTGGGATTCTCGACGCTCTTTACCGATTCGCGAGTGGCGTACCGCTCGGGCATCCGCGCGACTTCCCGATCTTCAACGCCAGCGTCAACCTGGTTCGCTGCGAGGACGGACGCTGGTCGATCGTGCGCTGGGGGGATATCTCGCACCTGACGCGCGATGCCGCGCTGGACGATTTCTGAAGCAGGTTCGAAGGATCGTGGCCCTTTGTTGACAGTCGCTGCGCCCCCGCGGTGAAACGGAATCAGTTGAGCCGAGGCGGAGGCAGGCGCCATTCGAGATCGGACGGCGGTGCTTCCGGCTTCGGCGACGACGGCTCCGGCGGTGGCGTAGGAGAGGGAGCCGGAGGGGGAGGGGGCTCGGCGGCTGCCGGTTGTGCCGGGGCCTGCGACTGAGGCTTCGGCTGCGGCGGCGGTTCGGCCGCAGCGGGCTCGGCCTTGGGCGCCGCTTCGGGCTTCGGCCTGGGCGGTTGCGCAGCCTCCTTGAGCTTCTGGTTGCGGTCGACGATCGGAGAGGTTCTCCCCACCAGCCGCTCGAGCATGATCAGCTCGTCGTCGGTATGGTCCTTGACCTCGGCGGGGGCCATCATCTTGCCGTCGACCATGCGCGCGTAAATCATATTCGGCGTGTGGTAGCCGGACACAACCAGCTTGCGCGCGGTGCTCGCCTTGTCGCGCAGCTCCACTTCGCCGTAGCAGGTGCAGAAGTAGGTCTGGGTGGGGCTGGTTTCGAGGTACACGCCGGTGCCGCGGATGCCGGCAGTGACGGTGGCGGTCTCGATCGTGCGCGGGCCCTTCGCGAACACGGCCAGCAGCGCCCCCGTCAGCAGGCGCAGCCCGGAGATGACCACCTCCTTGCCGCCTTTCGAGCGGTCCAGAGCGAGGCGCGACTGCTCGCGCAGAAGGAAGGCGTCCTGCCCGACCACGAACACGAACCTGCTCTTGGGCCCGGTCTCGATCGTGTCTCCGGGGCGCACGCGCGTGCTGCGCGTGGCGCGCTTGCCGTTTACCCGAACGTTGCCCTCCAGCTGCCGGACGTCCGCCGACCGCGCTGTGCCCGGTAGCAGCAACGCGGCACCCAGCGCCGTGGATGCAGCCAGGAACCGGCGCCGATGCAGCGGACAAGAGCGGACCGCTTTCTGGTCAAGGGTCATTCTTCCTCCTACGGGGTTGTCGCAATGACGGAAGTATTTTCGCTCGCCCGCGCTTCCGGCGCACCTGTTTCCTTTCGACGACCCGGCACGGCCGTGGGTCCTGGCTTTGATTTCCGGGGTTTCTGGGCTAGACTTTCCGTCGGCAAGTCTCGCACGTCGACCGCGTCCCGGACCTCACGAAGAGCCACTGCAGAATGCTGCTGAAGCGCGCACTGACCCATGTCCTCCTGGCCCTGACCCTGCTGGTCAGCCAGCAGGCGGCGTTCGCGCACGCTGCGACGCACCTGGGCAAGGCGCCCACGACACAGGATAAACAGCTGCCGCACACCAAGGTGTGCGACCAGTGCGTTCAGGGCGCGCAGCTGGGCACCGCGCTGCTCGACATGGCCCCGCCGTCTGCTACCGCCTGGATACCTTCCCTAGGGTGCCTGGCCGATGACGCCTCGGCGCACATCCCCACGCTTCTCCCGGCATTTTCTTCCCGGGCGCCGCCCGCCCTCCTCTGAGTCGTCGTGTTGCCTGCGCCCCCGCCTGAAGCGGCGGGCGCGTCGGGCTTTTCAACGAATCCGATGCGAGGTCCCCGATGTATAAACCGACAGTCATGGCGGCAGCCCTTGCGCTGGTGCTGGGGCTGCCCGCGGCGGTTCAAGCCCAGAGCAACCCCGAGCTGGATGAGATCAGGCAGCAGATCAAGGAGCTGAAGGACAGCTACGAGTCGCGCATTCAGGCGCTGGAGAACCGCCTCAAGCAGGCGGAGGAAACGGCGGCCAAAGCCCAGTCCGCCGCAGCCGCAGCGCCGAGCGCCGACACGCAGGAACAGCAACGCGCCCAGGCCCCAGCCGCTGAGGCTGCGCCGACTCAGCAAGCTTCGCCCAACGCGTTCAACCCGGCCCTATCGGTCATTCTCAACGGCACTTACGCGAATTTCAGCCAGGACCCGGCCAGAGCCAGCGTCACCGGTTTTCTATCCAACGCCAATACCTCGGACGCATTGGGGCAGCGCGGCTTTTCGCTGGGTGAGTCGGAGCTGACGCTCAGCTCCAACGTGGACCATCTGTTCTACGGCCAGGCGACGTTCGCCGTGGTGTCCGACGGCAGTGTGAGCGTGGAGGAGGCCTATGCCCAGACCACTTCGCTGGGTCATGGGCTGACGGTCAAAGGGGGCCGATTCTTTTCCGCCATCGGCTACGAGAACTCGGTCCACGCGCATGCCTGGGATTTCGTCGATCCGTCGCTGGTGCAGCGGGTATTCCTGGGCGACAACTATTCCGACGACGGCGTGCAGCTCACCTGGATCGCGCCGCTGCCGGTCTTCGTCGAGATCGGGGGAGGGCTCGGCCGCGGTGCCAACCCGCCCGGCACGAACCGGGACAAGAACGGCATCGGTGCCGGCACCTTGTTCGCTCACGTGGGAGACGACATCGGCAGCAGCGGCAGTTACCGGGTCGGCGTGTCTACGTTGAGGACATCGACCGATGGCAACGGCACGTCGATTGCCGATCTCGACGACCGCACCGCGACCAGCAACCGATTCAACGGCGACACGCAGCTGTATGGCTTGGATTTCGTCTACAAGTGGTCGCCGGAGGGCAACCCGAAGTACCAGAACTTCAAGCTCATTGCCGAGTGGTTCCAGCAGCGCCGCAGCGGAGACCTGACGTTCGACGACAGCGGTGCTCTGGGTACCGGGCCGGCCACCGAAGCTTTCAGTCTCAGACAGTCCGGCTGGTATCTGCAGGGCGTGTACCAGTTCCATCCCGAGTGGCGCGTGGGCCTGCGCTACGACCAGCTCGACGAAGGCGCATGGAACAGCGGGCCGATCGCCAGCGTGAACGGGGTGGTCAAACCCGATTTCACCCCGCGGCGCTACGCGGCCATGGTCGACTGGAACCCGTCCGAGTTCAGCCGCTTGCGACTGCAGTTCAATCAGGACAAATCGCAGCTGGGCCTGACGGACAACCAGATCTTCCTGCAGTACATCTTCAGCCTGGGCACGCACGGCGCGCACAAATTCTAGGCTGGCGAGGAGAAGAACATGAGATCGCTATCGAAATTCGTACTCGGGTTGGCTGCGCTGATGGCCGGCGTGCCGGCGCAGGCCGCGCTCAGCATCTTCGCCTGTGAACCCGAATGGGCCGCCCTGTCCAGGGAGCTCGGCGGCGACAAGGTGTCGGTTTACCAGGCAACCACCGCGCTGCAGGACCCGCATCGAATCGAGGCGCGCCCGAGCTTGATCGCGCGCACGCGTTCGGCGGACTTGCTGGTATGCGCCGGAGCGGAGCTGGAGGTAGGGTGGCTCCCGGTGCTGCTGCAGACCTCGGGCAACAACAAAGTGCAGGTCGGGCAGCCCGGGTACTTCGTGGCCGCCGACTTCGTCAACAAGCTGGAAGTCCCGACCGTGCTCGACCGCGCCCAGGGCGACGTCCACCCCTACGGAAACCCGCACATGCACCTCGACCCGCGCAACATCGCTCGCGTCGCCCAGGCGCTGAGCGAGCGCCTGGAGAAAATCGATGCGGCGAGCGCGACGTATTACGAGGCCCGCTACAAGGACTTCGACCAGCGCTGGAGGAAGGCGATCGCCGATTGGCAACTGCGCGCCGCCCCGCTCAAAGGGATGAAGATGGTCGCCTACCACAAGGACGAGGTCTATCTCATGAACTGGCTGGGCATGGTCGAGATGATGAACATCGAGCCCAAGCCGGGCATTCCGCCCAGCGCTGGACATCTGGCCGACCTGCTCGAGAAGCTGCACGCCAAGCCGGCCGACGTCATCACGCGCGGGGCCTATCAGGATTCGAAGGCGGCCGAGTGGCTGAGCGAGCGCACCAAGATCCCGGTGGTGATGCTGCCCTACACGGTGGGCGGAACGCCCGAGGCCAAGGATCTGTTCTCGTTCTTCGACGACATGATCGACCGTCTGCTGAAGGTCAGGAAAGCCCAATGACCGAACTGGGCCTGACCATCGTCCTGCCGGCCCTGGTAGCAGGCTTGCTCGTCGCAGCGACTCACGTGCCCCTGGGCATGCAGGTCCTGGCCCGAGGCATCGTGTTCATCGACATTGCCATCGCCCAGATTGCCGGCGTCGGCGTGTTGCTCGCTGACTACGTCGGCTTCGAGCCCGAGGGGATCGCCGTCCAGGTCTCGGCACTCTCGGCGGCACTGCTCGGCGCACTGCTGCTGACGTGGACCGAGCGCAAGTGGCCCGACGTGCAAGAGGCGATCATCGGTGTGATATTCATCCTTGCGGCCAGTGCTGAGATCCTGCTGCTGGCCGGTAACCCGCACGGCGGCGAGCATCTGAAGGACCTGCTGGTCGGGCAGATCCTGTGGGTCAGCACGCGCCAGATCGTGGCTGTGGCGCTGCTAACGGCCGTGGTCCTGATCGCGTGGTTCGGCTGGTCGGCGAAGATCGGCCGTATCGGCTTCTACCTTCTGTTCGGACTCAGCGTCACCGCCTCGGTGCAATTGGTCGGGGTCTATCTGGTTTTTGCCACGCTCATCATCCCCGCGCTAGCCACACGCCACGCGGCTCGATTGCGTCTGTCCAAGGCCTACGGCGTGGCAGCACTCGGTTACGCGATCGGGCTGTTCCTGTCCTCCTGGCTGGATCTGCCGTCCGGAGCTGTAGTCGTCTGGGCGCTGGCCGTGGTCGGAGTGGTCTGCTTCAGCCTCGAGCGCGGCTCGGGCCATGGCCTGAAGCCGACCGGGTCCGAGTTCAGGTAAACTCAAGTCTGGTGCCTGCGGGACCGTTAACGGCCGCATGCGTCGCACGCCGGTCGAATTGCTGCTTTCCGCGGGTAAGGAGTCGATGGAACTGTCCCGCAGTGTGAATTACCCTCCCTTTCCCCACAGCCTTCCCGCTGCCCAAGAAGCCGCTGTGCTCTACGCCAACGGGCGCGAAGCGGATGCCGCCGACTTTTTGCGCAGTGTCCTGGAGCCGGGAGGTCCAGGGTCGGAGACCCCGGATCTGTGGTACATGCTGTTCGACCTGCTGCGCGCGCGCAGCGAGTGGAAACAGTACGAGGCGCTCGCAGCGCGCTTCCAGGGCGTATTCGGCACGCCCGCGCCGGCGTGGTTGAACGAGGAGGAGATGGCACGCCTGCCGGCGGACGTACGCCCTGGCGGCGTGGGCTACTTCGAGCTGAGAGGCGCATTGGACTCGAGCCGCAGCCTTGAGCTGGATCGAGTGCGCGCAGCCGCGCGCAACCTCACGACCGTCCATCTGGATGTGAGCCGCCTGGCGGCGATCGACTCCCAAGGCTGCGCGGCTCTCCTCGAGTTGATGCGCTTCATGCCCGAGAACGGCAACGGCCTGGTGCTCACCGGAGCCGATCACCTCGCGCACATGCTGCGCGAAGCTGCCGAAGGCAATCCCTCGGACGACGCTTACTGGGGACTGCTGCTGGAGTTGTACCGGGTATGCGGGCGGCAGGCGGATTTCGAGCGCGCCGCGCTGGAGTATGCGCTGGCGGCCGGCACCACGCCTCCTGCCTGGCAACCGGTGATGATGCCGGTCGCGCCCCAGGCTGCCCGGCACGAGAAGCGCGATGAGCCGCGCTACCAGCCCGGCCCGGAGGCCGTCTATCTGAACGGTGTGATGTGGGGGGCGGCCGACCCGCAAATCGCCGGGCTGCGCACCTTCGGCGAGGAGCGCCAGTACGTCAACATCAACCTGTCCCAGCTCCGGCGCATGGACTTCAATTGCGGAACGGCGTTCGCCACCCTGGTCAACGATCTGGCGGCAGCCGGCATGATCGTCCGCTTGATTCGGCCCAACCGGCTGGTAGCGGCGTTCCTGTCCACCCTGAGCCTGGATTCCGCGGTCAAGCTCGTATTACCGGTGCGGCGCCCGGAGTGAGGGCCTCCGGATCCACTTGACCCCGGCGCTGCTTGAATCCGGGCGCCATGGCCTCATTTCTCCACAGTCTGTCGGCCAAAATACGCGCATGAAATCGTACCACGGCACCACCATCCTCTCCGTTCGGCGCGGGTCCGTCGTCGCGCTCGGCGGCGACGGTCAGGTTACGCTGGGCAACGTCGTGATCAAGCAGACCGCCCGCAAAGTCCGGCGCCTGTATCACGACAAGATACTGGCCGGCTTCGCCGGCGGCACGGCCGACGCGTTCACCCTGTTCGAGCGCTTCGAGGCCAAGCTGGAGAAGCATCAGGGCAACCTGCTGCGTTCGGCAGTGGAGCTGGCCAAAGACTGGCGCACCGACCGCATCCTGCGGCGCCTCGAGGCGATGCTGGCGGTGGCCGATCACGAAACCTCTCTGGTGCTGACCGGCAACGGCGACGTGCTGGAACCCGAGCAGGGCCTGGTTGCCATCGGCAGCGGCGGACCTTACGCGCAAGCGGCAGCCAAGGCGATGCTCGACAATACGGAACTCACGCCGGTCGAGATCGTCAAGAAGGCGCTCTCCATCGCCGGCGACCTGTGCATCTATACCAACCAGCAACACGTAATCGAAACGCTGGAATAGGGCGATCGGCGAGAGGCGCTAGGGCTTTGGGCGATAGGTGACCGGCCACCAGAACGCTAGCGGCCGCGCACAGCCTAAAGCCTATCGCCCATCGCTTCTCGCCTCTCGCCTATTGCCTATGTCCTCCATGACTCCCCAGGAAATCGTCCACGAGCTGGACAAGCACATAGTGGGTCAATCCAGGGCCAAGCGCGCGGTGGCCATCGCGCTGCGCAACCGCTGGCGCCGGCAGCAGGTGGCGGACCCTCTGCGCCAGGAGATCACGCCCAAGAACATCCTCATGATCGGACCGACCGGCGTC
The DNA here is from genome assembly GCA_041487115.1 of Gammaproteobacteria bacterium. Classification (GTDB taxonomy): domain Bacteria; phylum Pseudomonadota; class Gammaproteobacteria; order Burkholderiales; family SHXO01; genus SHXO01. Next base: position 14,836 of record JBGPMS010000019.1, on the reverse strand, counting down.
GGCAAAACCGAGATCGCCCGGCGCCTGGCCAAGCTGGCGGATGCGCCCTTCATCAAGATCGAGGCCACCAAGTTCACCGAGGTCGGCTATGTAGGCCGCGACGTGGACACTATCATCCGCGACCTGGTCGAGACGGCCATCAAGCAGACGCGCGAGCAGGAAACGCGCAAAGTCCAATCGCGCGCCGAGGACAGCGCCGCGGACCGCGTGCTGGATGCGCTGCTGCCGCCGCCGCGCAGCATGGGCTTCGGCTCGCCGGCGGAAGCGGACCCTGAGAGCGGCACGCGCCAGAAGTTCCGCAAGAAGCTGCGTGAAGGCGAACTGGACGACAAGGAGATCGAGGTGGAAGTGGCAGCGGTGCAGCCACACATGGAAATCCTCGCGCCGCCGGGCATGGAGGACCTCACCTCGCAGATCCAGAGCATGTTCCAGAATCTGGGCGGCGGACGGCGGAAACTGCGCAAGCTGAAGGTGCGGGAGGCGCTCAAGCTGCTGACCGAGGAGGAGGCAGCCAAGCTCATCAACGACGAGGACCTCAAGTCGCGCGCCATCCGCAACGTGGAGCAGAACGGCATCGTATTCCTCGACGAGATCGACAAGATCGCGACCCGCTCCGAGACGGCGGGGGCGGACGTCTCGCGCCAAGGCGTGCAGCGCGACCTGCTGCCGCTGGTGGAGGGTACGACGGTAGCCACCAAGTACGGGATGATCAAGACCGACCACATTCTGTTCATCGGCAGCGGAGCGTTCCACTTCGCCAAGCCCTCCGACCTGATTCCCGAGCTGCAGGGGCGCTTTCCCATCCGCGTCGAGCTCGACTCGCTGTCGGTCTCCGACTTCGAGCAGATCCTCACCAGCACCGACGCCTGCCTCACCGCGCAATACGAAGCGCTGCTCGCCACCGAGGGGGTCAGACTCGATTTCCGGCCCGATGCCGTCAAGCGCCTGGCGGAGATCGCCTGGCAGGTGAACGAGAAGACCGAGAACATCGGCGCGCGCCGCCTGTACACGGTGATGGAGAAACTGCTGGAAGATGTCTCCTTCGACGCCGGCAAGGTAAGTGGCCAGACGGTGGTCATTGACGGCGGCTACGTCGATGACCGGCTCAAGGAGCTGGCCCAGAGCGAGGATCTGGCGCGTTACGTGTTGTAGCGCTCCCAAGCCGGCGCGCGATCCCGCTTCGCGCTTGCTGCTTTCCCCGCAAGGTCAATACAATCGGGTTTGGCCCCCCTTCAAGGGACTGCGGCGCCCCCGTAACCCGCCTCCCGCCCAACTCCATGGACAGCCGCACCACCTTCACCCTCGAGGTCAACCCCAAGATCCCGCGCCGGCTCGCCCGTCTCGAGGAGCTTGCCTCCAACCTCTGGTATAGCTGGGATCGACCCACGCGCATGCTGTTCTCGCGCCTGCACACCGGGCTGTGGGATGCGGTAGGCCACAATCCCAAGGCCTTTCTCAGGCGGCTGGACGAACAGAAGCTGGTGGACGCGGCGGATGACCCGGTATTCCTGGGCAACTTCAATCGCGTGCTGTCCAACTACGACACCTACCACAGCGAGCCCTTGCGACGCGACGGCTCCGAGTGGCTGCGCTCGTCCGACCTGGTGGCCTATTTCTGCGCCGAGTTCGGCTTCCACGAGAGCTTTCCCATCTACTCCGGCGGGCTGGGGATTCTCGCAGGCGACCATTGCAAGGCAGCCAGCGACATGCGCCTGCCCTTCATCGGCGTCGGGTTGCTCTATCGTCAGGGGTATTTCTCGCAGACCATCGACGCCGAGGGCAATCAGCAAGCGACGTATACCGACTCAGACTTCGAAAGCTTGCCGGTGACGCCGGTGCGTGGAGCAGACGGGGCCGACCTGCACGTGCAGGTCGACTTGCCGGGCCGGCGCGTGATCTGCAAGGTGTGGCACGCCCGCTGCGGTCACGTGGGCCTGTACCTGCTCGACACGGACCTGCCGGAGAACGACGAGCACGCCCGCAACATCACCCACCACCTCTACGGCGGCGACCGACAGATGCGCATCGAGCAGGAAATCGTGCTCGGGGTCGGGGGAGTGCGCGCGCTCGCGGCGCTCGACTTGAAGCCGACGGTCTGGCACATCAACGAAGGGCATGCGGCGTTTCTGGTGCTGGAGCGCATGCGCGCGCTGGTGAAACAGGGAATGGACTACTCGTCGGCAATGGAGGCGGTGGCGGGCAATACGGTCTTCACGACCCACACCCCGGTGCCCGCCGGCCACGACCATTTCAGCGAAGACATGATGTGGAGCTACTTCGAGTCCTTTTGCCACGAGCTGAAGGTGAGCCGCGAGGAGTTCCTCGCGCTCGGCCGCGTGAAGGACAGCCGCGAGTTCAACATGACCGCACTCGCCATGCGCGGATCCCGTTTCCAGAACGGCGTGAGTCGCATCCATGGCAGCGTGTCCTCCCGCATCTGCGCACCCTTGTGGCCGGAGGTGGACCCGGAGGACAACGGCATCGGCTACATCACCAACGGCGTGCATGTGCCCACGTTCCTGGCGCAGGAGTGGGCCGACATGTTCGAGAAGTATCTCGGCTTCGACTGGACCCAGCGCCTGACGCAGGCCGGGTTCTGGCAGCGCATCGACGGGATCGCCGACCACTTGTTCTGGAGCGTGCGCCAGTCACTCAAGTCGCAGATGCTGCTGCTCGTGCGGCATCGCATCTCCGAGCAACACATGCGCAACCGAGGCTCCGAAGCCCACCTCGACCGGCTGCTCAAGTTCACCGACCCGGTCAATCCGAACGTGCTCACCATCGGCTTCGCGCGACGTTTCGCCACTTACAAGCGCGCTACGCTGGTGTTCCAGGACCTCGACTGGCTGCGCCAGATCATCGCCGACGAGCAGCGGCCTGTGCTGCTGCTGTTCGCGGGCAAGGCGCACCCGGCCGATGTCCCCGGTCAAAACTTGATCCGGCGCATCGTCGAGACCGCGCGCCGGCCGGAGTTCGAAGGCCGCATTCTCATGGTGGAGGATTACGACCTGCGGCTGGCCCGGCGGCTGGTCTCGGGCGTGGACGTATGGCTCAACAACCCGGTGTATCCGCTGGAGGCGAGCGGCACCTCCGGCATGAAGGCAGGCATGAACGGTGTGCTCAACCTGTCCGTGCTGGACGGCTGGTGGGACGAGGGCTACGACGGTCATAACGGCTGGGCCATCAAACCGGTGGGCGAAAGCATGGACGAGGCCCGGCGCGATCGCGAGGAGGCCCGCACCCTCTACGAGTTGCTGCAGGATCAGGTGTGCCCGCTGTACTACGAGCGCGGCGATATGGGCTACTCCCCGGAGTGGGTGAAGATGGCCAAGCATTCCATCGCCAGTCTGCTGCCGCGCTTCAGCTCCACGCGCATGGTGAGCGAGTACCTGGCCAAGTTCTACCTGCCCGCTTCGCGCCAGGGCCGGCGCTATTCGGACAGCAACTTCGAAAATGCGCGCAAGCTCGCGGCCTGGAAGGGAGGCGTCCGACGCAACTGGGCCAAGGTGCGCCTGCGCCGGCTCGACGCGCCTAAGAAGAGCATCGCTTACGGCGAGGGCTTGAAGCTCGAGGTCGGTGTCCATCTGAACAGCATGAAGCCGGAGGACGTCCTGGTCGAGCTGCTCATCGGCCGCCAGACCGACCGGGAGCAAGCGCGCGAGGATCGTCGCTATCGCTTCGAATGGGAAGGCGTGATGACCGACCAGGGCGAGCACCGTTTCGTTTTGCAGATCACGCCGGAGATGTGCGGCAAGCTCGAGTACCGTTTGCGTGTCTACCCCTACCACGAGCTGCTCACGCATCCCTTCGAGATGGGGATGATGCGTTGGCTCTAGCCCGCGGATCGGTTCCACGCTCGGGTCCGACCGAGCCCGCGTGCCTGACACGTTCGATTCCTGGCGCAGGCGCGAGTCATCCGCACCGGGTGCTGAAGCGTTTGCCTCTGCCTGTGATCTCGTTCACGCGATCTCTGCGGTATTCGACCGCCTGCCTTGCGCTGACTGTGCTCGCCGCGTGCAACGCCAGCGTGCCCACGGCGTCCGCTGTAGAGAGCGTGCCGACGGCGTCCGCGGCAGAGGTTGCATCCGGCGCCTGCGCCGAAAGCATTCCCGAACTGTTCGAGAGGGTTTCGCCGGCGGTGGTGATGATCACCGGCCAGTCGATCAATCCTTACCGGCTGCGGGACCGCGTCAACCGCATGCTCGGCTCGGGCTTCATCATCGACGGCAAGGGGTTGATCCTGACCAACTCGCACGTCGTATTCGGGTTGCAGTCGCTGGTAGTGACGCTGGACAACGGCGAGATCGTGCCGGCCAAGCTGGTGGGCGCAGATCCGATCTTCGACCTGGCAGTCATCCAGATCCCGAAGCCAAAGAGCGGTGCTTTGCCGGTCGTGAAGCTGGGCGACTCGGACCGATTGAGGCCGGGCGAGGAGGTGATCGCGATCGGCAATCCGCTGGGGCTGGACCAGACGGTCACGCGTGGCATCGTCAGCGGGCTGAACCGGCTGCTGCCCGAAACGCCGCTGTCCTTGACCGAGCCGCTGATCCAGACCGACACCGCGATCAACCCGGGGAACTCCGGCGGGCCGCTGCTCAACCGCTGCGGCGAGGTGATCGGCATCACCACCGCGATCCTGCCGGAGGCGCAGAACATCGGCTTCGCCATCCCCATCAATCTGGCCAAGTCAATCGTCCCGGCCCTGCTCAAGGACGGGCACGTGATCCGGCCCTGGATCGGCTTCCACGGCCAGCTGATCGGTGCGGACCTGCGCAAGCTGCTGCAGATGCCGCTGGTCGACGGCCTGCTGGTGGAGGTGGTCGAGCCCGGCAGCCCAGCGGAGAAACTGGGCGTGCGCGGTGGCGAGATGGAGCTCTCCATCGGCGGTTCGTCGCTGCTGCTCGGCGGCGACATCGTGGTAAGCGTAAACGGGGCGCTGATGAACGACCCCGAGAAGCTGGCCGGCATCATGCGGGCGCTCAAGGTCGGGAGCCAGCTCAAGTTGAAGCTGTTCCGCCAGGGGAAGTACCTGGACATCGACTACAAGCTGCCCGAGCGGCCGCTCCTGCCGGGGGATCTCCCGGAGGGTGGCACCTTTGCTCCGCTCCCGCTACCCGGCAGATCCGACGCCTCTCGCCGCATCCGCTGAGGCGCCGCGCGATGGACAGCACCTGCAGTGTCCGGGAACGTGCCCGTCCGCGTGGCCTGCGATCGCCGGCCTGAATCAACCCCGACTTGTTTCCTGTGCTCATCCTGGATTCCATCGCCGAGGCATTGGCGACTCAGGGCTGGAGTGTGGTCAAAAGCTTCGTCCCGCCCGACCTGCTGCGCGAGCTTGGGGATGAGGCACTTGCATTGCTCCGCACTGGCACCTTGCGCCAGGCCGGCATCGGCACCGGGCAACGCGCACGCGTCGACCCCGAGGTACGGGGGGATCGAACACTCTGGTTGGACCCTTCGACCGCGACCCGTGCTCAGCGCGACTGCCTGGATGCGCTCGAAGCGCTGCAGCACACGCTCAACCGCGAACTGCAGCTCGGGCTGTTCGACTTCGAGGGTCATTTCGCCGCCTACCCGACCGGCAGTTTCTACCGCAGACACCGCGACCAGCAGGTGGGGGCGAGCGCTCGCGTGCTGTCCTGTGTGCTCTATCTCAATCACGCGTGGCGCGCCGAGGACGGCGGGCAGTTGCGGCTGTATCTGGAGCCGTCGGGCGCCGAGATTTACCGCGATGTGTTGCCGGAAGGCGGGACGCTCGTATGCTTCTTGAGCGAGCGCTTCTGGCATGAAGTGCTGCCCGCGACACGCCTGCGGCTCAGCTTGACCGGCTGGTTTCGGCAGCGCGCTGTGGTTTGACCACGCCCAGACGCTGGTTTACTTCGCAGCACCCAACTGCTTGGTCTTGTCCAGCACCGTCATGGCCGAGGCGACCAGCCCTGCGATATCGGCCACGTTGCTGGGGATGATGAGGGTGTTGTTGGTCTTCGCCAGGTAGGCAAACGCGCCAATGTACAGCTCGGCGATCTTGAGGTTGGCCGCAGACATGCCACCTTCCTTGCCGATCACGAACACGACCGCCAGCGCGATGATGAAGAACGGGACGGCATAGACGCGGGTGGGCTCGAAGGCCGCGATGGCCACAGTCAAAATGATCACGACTACGATCTTGGGCAGCATCGATACCTCCTTGACGGGACGTGCGGCTGCCGCGGGCAGCACGGCGCGCAGGAACGCGTCGGACTTACGCGGATCGGGTTTTGGCGACTTCGAGGGTGTTGCCATGGACGGCGCTGATGTAGAGCATCTCGCCCGGCTCACCGGCGCATTCGCCGACCACGCGCGCTTCCCAGGAAGCGCCACGGTAGCGCACGCGCGCGAAGCGATCCGGCTGGCTGACCCACGACTCCCAGGTCACCGGCTGGCCGAAGTCGGGCGAGGGCATGGCGGCGGGTGTGATGAGCTTGCGGCGCTGATGGATCCAGATTACGCCGGCCACCGCGATCACGGACGCGCCGATGGCCTGGATCCAGAAACCCAGGCCGGAGAAGGCTACGGCCGCGCCAACCAGTGCGGCGATCCCGAGCACCAGCAGGTAGAAAGTCCCCGTGACCAGCTCCGCAATCACCAGCACCAGGCCGGCAGCGGCCCAAACCGGATAGTCAGCCATCGAGAGTCTGCAAGATTGCAAGCACGCCCGTGTTATCCCAGGAATTCCAAACACATGAACTGAGCTCCCGCATGCATGCTCGTCTGGAGTTTCGTCCGAAAACCCTTAGAATACCGCGCTCACGCACGCGCTGCCGAATGTGACAGGTCCGGCAGCGCTGCTGTTTGCAACGACGGGTTTGTGGCTCATAGGAAATGGTTGAACACAAGAAGCACATCGCGTTCAAGGGGAAGATTCTAATCCTGGGCTTCGGTGCCGTGGGGCAGGGCACGCTGCCGCTGCTCCTGCGCCACATCGATATGCCCAAGGACAACGTCTCCGTGATCACGGCCGAGGATCGGGGGCGCGAGATTGCGCAGGAGTACGGGGTCGCGTTCCGGGTCGAGCCCCTGACGCGCGACAACTACGTCCGGATTCTCGACCAGACGCTCGCGACCGGCGATTTTCTGTTCAACGCTTCTTTCGATGTCTCGAGCCTCGCGCTCATCGAGTACTGCAGCGAGCGCGGCATCATGTACTTGGACGCGTGCATCGAGCCTTGGGCCGGCGGCCACCGCGATAGCACCATCCCGGCTTCGCGGCGGACGAACTACGCGTTTCGCGAAGCGGCGCTGGCGATGCGCAAGAAGTACCCGAACGGTCCCGCGGTGGTCCTGATGCACGGCGCCAACCCCGGTCTGGTCTCGCATTTCGTCAAGCAGGCACTGGTCAATCTGGCCCGGGACAGCGGCCGCGTGGCCGCATCGCCGGCGACCAAGGAAGCCTGGGCGAGGCTCGCCAGGGATCTGGGGGTAAAAGTCATCCAGATCGCGGAACGCGATCGCCAGGTCGGCAAGAAACGCAAGCAATGGGGCGAGTTCGTCAATACCTGGTCCAGCGATGCCTTCGTTGGCGAGTCGCTGCAGCCGGCCGAGCTGGGCTGGGGCACGCACGAAAGACACTGGCCGCACGAAGGTATGGAGTTCGGCTTCGGCTGCGGCAGCTCGATCTATCTGAATCGGCCGGGTTGCAGCACGCGTGTGCGCTCCTGGGTCCCCACGGAGGGATCGTTTCACGGCTGGCTCATCTCGCACGGCGAAGCGCACTCGATTCCGGACTACTTCACCGTGCGCGAGAACGGCAAGGTGGTCTATCGCCCGACCTGCTATTACGCCTATCATCCCTGCGACGACGCGGTGCTCAGCTTGCACGAGATGGTGGGGCACAATCACAGCCTGCAGGACAAGACGCGGTTGCTGCGCGACGACATCGCCGACGGCTTCGACGAGCTGGGGGTGCTGCTGCTGGGACACGCCAAGGGCGCCTACTGGTACGGCTCGCAGCTCACGATCCAGGAGGCGCGCCGTCTGTGTCCGCACAACAACGCCACCAGCCTGCAGGTCAACGCGCCGGCGCTGGGCGCGGTGATCTGGGCCATGCGCCACCCCAATGCCGGCATCGTGGAGCCCGACGACGTCGACTTCCACACCGTGCTGGACGTGGCCATGCCTTACCTCGGCCCGGTGGTTGGGGTATACAGCGACTGGACTCCTCTGACCGGACGCGGCAAGCTCTACCCGGAAGACGTGGACTGGGACGATCCCTGGCAATTCAAGAATTTTCGCGTTGTCTGAACCCATACTGACCCAAGGTACGGATTGACTGATGACTGGACTGCTGAAAAAGATCATCGAACGGCTCGGAAGCGCGACCGCGCTCTGCTTTCGCGTCACCTACGCGGACGGCTCGTCCTACCAGAACCGGGACGGTACGCCGGCGGTGCATTTCCACTTCAAGACCGCGGGCTCGCAGTGGAGTACGGTGTGTTTCGGCCACATCGGGATGCTCGAGTCCTACTTCGACCAGACGCTCGATGTCGAGGGCGACTTTGGCCACGCTTTCGCCATCGGGTTCGACACCGGGTTCGACCGTGCGCCCACTCCGCTGGTGTGGATACGCAATCAGTGGCACGAATTCCGTTACAGCAATCGGACGATCGAGCAGGCCAAGGCCAATGCGCGCTTCCACTACTCGTTGGGGGCCGACTTCTATGGCTACTGGCTGGACCTGCCGCTCATGATGTACACCTGCGCCTACTGGAAGCCGGGCACGCGCACCGTGGAAGAGGCCGAGCAAAACAAGATCGACCACGTGTGCAACAAGATCCGGTTGCAGCCCGGTGAGAGCGTGGTGGACATCGGCTGCGGCTTCGGCGGTTTCATGTTCCGCGCCTGGGAGCAGTATGGAGCCCGCGTATGCGGCGTGAACACCACCACCGAACAAGTCGACTGGCTGCGTGGCCAGATCATTCAGAAGGGCTTGACCGACAAGCTCGAGGTGCGCGAGGCGGACTTCCGCGAGGTGCACGCCCAGTTCGACAAAGTGGTTTCCATCGGCGTGCTGGAGCACGCTGGCCGCGACCAGTTGCGCGAAGTGGTCAAGGCCCATGCCGATTTTCTCAAGCCCGGCGGTCTGGGCATGCTGCACTTCATCGGACATGTGGGCGTGCGCGACACCGAGTTCTACATCCGCAAGCATGTTTTCCCCGGCGGCTGGATCCCGAGCCTCGCTCAGACTATCTCCGCCATGGAGGAATGCGGGCTCGAGATCGTGGACATCGAGAACCTGCGCCGCCACTACGCCTTGACCCTGGATGCCTGGAGCGAGCGCTTCGACCGCAACTGGGACAAGATCCACGCGCTGAACCCACAGCGCTTCGATGAGCGCTTCCGCCGCGTATGGCGCACCTATCTGGTGGCCTGTGCCGAGATGTTCCGCTCGCCGCACAGCCAGACCCACCTGTTCCAGATCGTCTTCAGCAAGGGCAACATCAGCAAGGACAACTATCCGATGAGCCGCGCTTTCCTCTACCAGGACGAGATCGGGCGGCAGGCAGCGCAATCTCAGCCACGCGAGACCACGACGGTCTGATCGATGCTCTCCTACACCGAGCGCCGGGACGAGCTGGTACGCGAGATCCAGGCCTCCCGCGGGTCGGAAGTAGGACTCGGGAAACATACGTCGAATCTGTTCCGCGACCGGGCGGCCAGTTCGAAGCGGCGCCTGGACGTGAGCACCTTCCACCACGTCCTGGAGGTCGATCCGCAACAGGGCTGGGTCAGCGTCGAGGGTATGACCCCGTACGACGTGCTGGCCGCCGCGGCACTTCGCCACGGCGCGATGCCCTGTGTGGTGCCGCAGCTCAAATCGATCACCATCGGCGGCGCGGCCTCGGGTGTGGGCATCGAATCGAGCTCCTTCAAGTACGGCCTCGTACACGAGACGCTGCTGGAACTCGAGGTGCTGCTGGGCGACGGCAGCGTCGTCACGGCCACGCCCGACAACGAGCATCGCGATCTATTCTTCGGCTTCCCGAACTCCTATGGGACGCTTGGCTACGCGTTGCGGGTGAAGGCCAAGGCCATTCCGGTCAAGCCCTTCGTCGCGCTAACCCACATCCGTCACAGCGATCGCGCTGCGTACTTCCGTCAGCTCGATGAACTGTGTCGCGTGCCGGACATCGACTTTATCGACGGCTCGGTTTTCTCTCCGGACGAGCTGTACATCACGCTCGGCCGCTTTGCGGACCACGCGCCCTACACCAGCGACTACACCTTCGAGAACATCTATTTCCGCTCGATCCAAAGCCGCGACAGCGATTACTTGACGACTGAGGCCTACCTCTGGCGCTGGGACACCGACTGGTTCTGGTGCTCGAAGAACTTCGGCGCGCAGAACCCGAGCGTGCGTCGGCTGCTGGGGCGCGAACGGCTGAACTCGAGGTTCTACACCAAGGTAATGCGGTTCAACAGCCGCTGGCGGCTGACCCACCTGTTCGACCGCGTGTCGGGGCAGCACCGCGAATCGGTGATCCAGGACGTGGATATCCCGATCGAGCGCGCGCCCGAGTTCCTCGACTTCTTCCATCGCGAGATCGGGATACTGCCGGTGTGGATCTGCCCGATCCGCTCCTGGAATCCGGCCCACCGCTGGACCATGTACCCGATGGAGTCCACAAAGACCTTCGTGAACTTCGGTTTCTGGGATGTCGTGCGCACGCGGCAATCCCGTCCACCCGGCCATTTCAACCGCCTGGTGGAACGCAAGGTCCGGGAGCTGGGCGGGATCAAGTCGTTGTACTCGGACAGCTACTTTACGCCGGAGGAGTTCTGGGCCGCTTATCATGGCGAGGCTTACCGCGCGTTGAAGCAGCGCTACGACCCGGGCGGTGTATTCAAAGATCTGTACGCCAAGTGCGTGCTGCGCGCCTGACGCAGAACGACGACAGGCTAGGCTAGAGGAGAACGGCGGTGCTCAAGCGCCTGAACGCTCCGGCGAAACAATACCCCGACCCGCCCGCCCGGGTGGAGCGTCATGCTGAACGCCAGTTCTGCGGCTGGAGCGGTCTTGCCCTCGGCATCCTGGCGCTGGGTCTTGCCCTGCTGCCAGGATGGATCGCCCCGATATACGATCCGCCATCCAGGCCGATCCAGCAGAAGGCCGCCGACTGGGTCGGCGAGTTGAAGGACAAGGCGATCGCGGCGATCCGCATGGAGTCCGCTCCGCCACCGCCACCAGCGGAGGCCGGCAACCCCTGGCGCAATCCGCGCGTCAAACTGGCTTCGCTCGTCCTCGGCTTCAGCGCGCTGGTGCTTGGCATCCTCGCCTTCGTACGGCACGAGGATCAGAGAATGGTGGCTTGCGCGGTGGCGCTCGGCGCAGGTGCGATTGCAGCCGAATACCTTCTCACCGCGGCCATGATCCTCGCCTTCGCCGTTCTGGTCGGCGTGGTGCTGGCGCGGTACGGCTGAACCGATGAACCCGCTGGAGCTCACCGGCCGCACGCGTAGTCACATCGAGCAGCTCGAAGACCCGCGCGTTGCGCTGCACCGCGAGGTCGTAGAGCCCTTCCTCGCCCTGCGCGCGGCGGCGGCAATGGAAGGCATCGATGTCACGCCTTCCAGTGCCTTTCGAGATTTCCAGAGCCAGGCCGAGATCTGGAACCGCAAGTTCCGCGGCGAACGTCCACTCTACGATCGCGAGGGCAATCCCCGCAACCATGCCAGCCTCACCGAGGAGCAGATCGTGGAGGCGATCCTGGTCTGGTCGGCGGTCCCTGGCGCCAGCCGTCACCACTGGGGCAGCGAGATCGACGTCTACGATCGGGCGGCAATGCCCGAAGGCTACCGCGTCAAGCTGCTGCCCGAGGAGTACGTAACGGGCGGTGTGTTCGAGCGGCTGGCGGCATGGCTGGACGAGAACTTGCACCGCTTCGGGTTCTTTCGCCCGTACGATCGGGATCGCGGCGGCGTGTATCCCGAGCCCTGGCACATCAGCTACGCTGCAGTGTCGAGCCGGGCCCTGTCTGCGCTGACGCCAGGGATCGTTGCCGACGCGCTACGCGACGAGGACATCCTGGGCAAGGATCGGGTCCTCGAGCGCCTTCCCGAGATCTGGCAGCTCTACGTCGCCAATGTGGCGTCGGCCACCGAAGCTACGCAAGCGGGCCTGAGCACCCCACTGGACAGCCGCGAAGCCTGACCGCCGACACCGCCTCTCCAGATGCCCACGGTGTTCACGCACGCGGTCTCGGCGCTGGCCCTCGGCACCGCGGTGCTCCCTGCCAGGGCAGGATCGCGCACCTGGTGTCTCGGCGTGCTCTGCTCGGCAGTGCCCGACCTCGATGTACTGACCTTCGCATTTGGGGTCGGTTACTCGGATATGCTCGGGCATCGTGGACTGTCCCACTCCCTCCCCTTCGCGCTGGCACTGAGCACGCCGATCGCTACATGTGGGTTCCGCGCGTTCAAGTAGGATGGAATGCGGCTGCGGATCCGGTTCTTCCTGTTCCTCGCCACCGCATCCCACGGCATCCTCGATGCGTTCACCGATGGCGGGCGGGGAATCGCGTTCTTCGCGCCGTTCGGCACCGAGCGCTACTTCTTTCCCATCACCCCGATGCTGGTCTCCCCCATCGGGCGCGGATTCCTGTCGGCACGCGGGTTGCATATCCTGGCCAGCGAAGTGCTGTGCGTATGGATTCCCTCACTTATCATCGTGGCAATCGCAGTCGCCCTCCGATACGGTCGGAGCAAGCCGACCAGCTGAACCGCGCAACGCGCAGTCGCACGCGTGGCCTATGCCAGCACCATCTGCGTCTGGATCGTCCCACGGCTTCGCCCGCGCCGGCTGCGGCCAGTGCGGACACGATTCCCTGATTGGTTTTTCCTGCAAGGGCCGCGCGGTATGTCCCTCGTGCAACGCCCGGCACATGGCCGAGGTGGCAGCACATCTGACAACGGGTTGGTGGCTCACTCCTTCTTCCGAGCGAAGCGCCGCACCAACGCCAGAACTCCGAGGGCGACGAGACAGGGTGCGCCGTAGATGAGAACTTCAAAGGGCCACAGATTGTGGGACGTTGGATCGCGACCGGTATCCACGATGATTCGCCCGATCACAAACGCCATCACGATAGCCGGAATCGCCGCTGCGAGTCGCCAGCCGCCGTGCCATCTCCAAACAGCCCATGCGGGTGCCGCAAACACGCCGAGCAGCACCGCCAACATCGCAAGCATGAACACGGGGAAAAACACCATGGCGCCGACGGATGACGGCTCATGCTCGCTTTTCTCACGCGCTTCGCGTGCCGCAATCTTGTCCGCCTCGCGCAACTCGTCGACCCAGGATGGCGTCCTACGCGCCTCGGAAAGCTGTGCTGTGCCGCGCAGCTTCACCGGCAAGCTCGCGGCTTGCCATTCCCGGTAAGGCTTGCCGCCGCCCAGCATGATTCGAACTTCATCGACCTCGGAAGCGTCGTCGAGAGAAAACCAACCGAGGGCATAGCCGGTGCCGGAGTGCGCGAACGACGCATTGCTCTTCGCACGAGGATGGCGCTGGCCATGGAAGTACGGCCGCGCCCAGATGCTGACGGGCTCATCGGCGGTGAACTGAATGCGCACGTAGAACGGTTCGTCGCGGCCCAGGGACGCATCAGCCGCCGGGTCCGTGTCCGCTACGCTGACTTGAACGTTGGCATGCGCCGCGGGCGCGATGAGGAAAAGCGCGAGCAGCACCCAAACCAAGAAGGCGTGTCGCACACTTGCTCGCGCTGAGATACCCATCACCATTTCCTCCTGCATGTCCCGTGAGCGTCCGCGCACCTGAAAAGGTCGCTATCGCGGATTCAGCACCAGCTGCTGAACGTGGTGTTTGGCGGCAAGCTCAGGAATCGCGCCATGAGCCCACTGCGCATCCTGTTCGCCGCCCATCCCGATCTGTCCACTTCCACTGCTGTGTGATCGACGGGGTGTTTGCCGTGGGCGAGGACGGGCAGGTCCACTTCGCCCAGGCGGCCGCGCTGACACCGGACGATCTCGTGGGAGTGCTGCGCTGGTTCGCCCGCGCCGGCCATCTCCACCCCGCCGATGCGCGCGACACGGCCGGCTGGCACCACGGCCGGGGCTTCTCGCTTGGATGCCTCGGTCCGGATCGAAGGTGCGGACCGCGCCGGCCTGGAACGGCTGCTGCGCTTTATCACCGAGGCGCCCTCGGTCAAAGCGATTCTGATTCACCTGGGCGAGCCCACCAGCAGTGGCCACCGTGCGGGGCCCCCGCACACCGCGAGCTTTCCCCGGGCATGATGCGCTTCGAGCAGCCTCAAGGAGCGATGATGTCCCCGAACAGCACCCATTGCTTTCCATCGAAGCGCTGCAATTGCATTTGCTCGATCGGCGAATAGTCGTGAGGCCCGGTGTTGACCCGAATTCCGGGGATGAGGATGGGCAGCTCCAGGTCCTTCAAGTTGGCAGCCTGCCGCATGAGATTCTCGCGCGTGAGGTCGTCACCGCACTGCTTGAGGACCTGTACCAGAGTCTGCGCCGTTGCGTAGGCGTACACGTTGTACAAGTCGCTCACGTCGCCTTCCGGGTAGTACTGCTGCATGAAGTCGAGCCACTCCTTGAGGCCGGGATCGTTCTGCCAGTGACTGTCGGTCGGGTCCTTCAGGTAGGCGCCGCTGATGACACCGACGGATTTCTCCAGCCCGGCCGGTTTCATCACCGTGGCTACCGATGCTGCCGTATTGCCGACGAACTGCAATGGGCGCCAGCCCAGATCCCAAACCTTGCGGATGGCTTGCGCCGTCGACTTCGCCGAGCCGAGCACGAACAAGGTGTCCGCCCCCGAGGCCTT
>JBGPMS010000018.1:0-29521 GCA_041487115.1 Gammaproteobacteria bacterium | reverse complement strand
GCTTACGGACAATGCCAACTATTTCTGGCGGGTGCGCGCATTCGACGGGACGCTGTACAGCGAGTGGTTGAATGCACGGTTCCGCGTCAATCTGTCGAATGAGCCGCCGGCACCGCCGGTCCCGAGCGCTCCGCGCGACGGGCTGCAGGTCGACACGCTGACACCGACGCTGGCCGTGCAAGCCAGCACGGACCCCGACGGCGACCCGGTCACCTTTGGATTCCAGCTCTACAGCGACAGCGCCGCCGCGCACCTGATCGCCTCGATCTCGGGCGTGCCCGCCGGTAGCGACGGCAGTGTCGCGTGGCAGATACCTCAGGCACTGCAAGCGAGCAAGGATTACTGGTGGCGAGCCAGTGCGTCGGATCCGCATGGCGCGCTCACGGAGACGGCGCTGCTGCGATTCACGGTCAATCCAGCGAACCACGCCCCTGCCGCCCCGGTGCTCGTTCAGCCGGAGGCAAACGCTACCGTCTCCGGCCCCGGCCCCGGCGTTACCCTGACGGTTGCGAACGCCACCGACCCGGACGGAGACGCGACGACCTATTTCTTCGAGCTCGACACGCTCGCCACGTTCAACAGCAACGCGAAGCGTGGATCGGGCGCGATTCCCGGCGGCACGTCGACGACGTCGTGGAGCATCGCGAAGCTCAGCAATGACACGCGGTATTACTGGCGTGCGCGAGCGAACGATGGCAAGGCCGACGGACCTTGGGTCACCGGGCAGTTCCTCGTCAGCAGCGCGGACACGCCACCTCCAGTCCCCGTCCTGCGCAATCTTGGCGACGCGTCCTGGACCGACAGCGCACAGCCGCGACTGGAAATCGCGCCCGTGCTCGATCCTCAGGGGCAGGTGGTCACCTACGCATTCCAGGTGTACGCCGATCTCCAGCTGCAGAATCTCGTCACCGAGGCGCAGACGGTCAACGCCGAGTGGTTGGTGCCGACCGCGCTGGCCGACGGCAATGCGTACTACTGGCGCGTGCGGGCAGTCGACTCTTCCGGCAACACCAGCGCGTGGTCGGCCGCAGCGGGGTTCAAGGTAATCCTGGCCGGCGTCCCCGCACCATCGCTCACTTTCAGCGCGCCGAATCAGATCGTCGAGCCGTCTCAAGGCAAGCTGAAGCTTGCCTGGGAGGTACGCGACGCTCTCAACAGCACGACGCTCGCGTTATATTGGGATCGCGACAACTCCGGGGCAGACGGAACGCTGATCGTGGACAACCTCGTGCAGGATCCCGGAAAACGCGCGGGCGAGTATGTCTGGAACACGGCGAGCCTGGAGCCCGGTTCCTACTACGTGTACGCGCTGGCCTGCAACGGACAGCGATCGATCACCCAATACGCGCCGGGCGTGGTGATGGTGCCCTCGCCGACCCCCAAGGGCAGCGTGATCGTCAAGGCAACGTCGGCACAGACCACAACGGAAGCCGGCGGGACCGCGACATTCCAGGTCTCGCTCGGTTCGGAGCCGGCCGCGGACGTTACGCTGTCTTTCAACAGCTCGCGTCCCGGCGAAGCACGGGTCAACCCCGCGTCGGTGACTTTCACTCAGGGCAACTGGAACCAGCCGCAGACGCTGACGGTTAAAGGGTTGAACGATTGCGTGCCCGACGGCGACCAGCCCTACCGCATCATCGCTTCCAGGGCCGAGAGCAGCGACACCAACTACGACGGTGTGAAGGGAGCGGACCTCGCGTTCGTGAACCGCGACGACGATACCGCGGTCAATAGTCCTCTGCTCCCGATCTGCAATCTCATGCTGGTTTCCAGCACGCGGGTGGGGCTGCTGGAGTTCGAGTACAGCTTCCTCGTCGACCTCACCAACCTGGGGCCCGACTTGCAGGGGGTGAATGCCACGGTGACCAGCACCGCCGCGGGTACCACCATCCTCGACGGCAAAGTGATCTTCGGCCCGGTCCCCTCCGGAGGAACCGTGACCAGCCAGGATACGTTCACGATCCGTCAGGACCGGCGCATCATTTTCGACCCATCGACGCTGCACTGGAATCCCCAGCCCGTGCAGTAAGGGCGCGCCGGCACAGAGCTTCGAGGCGGGATTCGGAGGTGCGAGACTCGGGTCGCCGTTGGCCGCGATTGGCGTACCGGGCAGCGCGCGTGCGAATTCAGCGCGCCGTTCCAGATGGCTTGCATGACGCGGCAGTCAAGACACCGACTGATACACCGCAGACTCGAACTCGAGGAATAGCGGCAGCGCCTTGTGATCGCCGAACGGGAGAATCTGCGTGAGGTAGACGCCGCCGATCTTCTTCGCCGGGTCGATCCAGTAGTAGCTGTTGGCGAGCCCCGCCCAGGCGAGGCTGCCCGGCGAACGGCCCGTCGGTGCCCTCTCGTCGTTGATCATGAAGCTCAGGCCCCAAGTCTTCGGTATGCCCGGGAAAAGCTCCACATCGTTGGAACGAGCGGGCATGACGGTCTTGAGCTTCGTGACTCTGAGCTTCCCCAGGTGATTGCGCGACATCAGGTCGACCGTCTCGGGTTTGAGCACCTGACCAACGCTGCCCTTTCCGCGATTGAGGATCATGCGCACGAATCTCAAGTAGTCGCCCGCGGTCGAGTAGAGCCCGCCGCCCCCCATTTCGGACTCCGGCTCCTGCGGGACCTCGAAGTCAATCGCCTCCAGCACGCCGTCGTCTCCACGCTGATGCACTTTGGCCAGGCGCTCGCGCATCGACGGCGTGATCTTGAACGCGGTGTCGATCATGCCGAGCGGACCCAGCAAGTATTCCTGAAGATAGGCGCTCAGCCTCTTGCCGCTGACCACTTCGATCATCTTGCCAGCCCATTCGAGGTTGATGCCGTAGCTCCAGCCCTCACCTGGATCGAACAGCAGCGGCGCGCGCAGTGCGGCGTTTTCACAGCTTCCAGTGCTGGGCAGACCCATGACCTGGTAGTAGCGCGCGAGTGCCTCGCTCCAGACCGGGTAGCCATAGCCAGCGCTGTGCGTCAGCAAATGGCGCAGGGTGATCGGGCGCTTCGGCGCACGTGTGCGCGGCGCACCCGAAGCATCGAAACCCTCGAGTACCTGCACCGAATTGAGGTCTGGCACCCAGTTGCCGGCTGGGCTGTCGAGATCTAGCTTGCCTTGCTCGACCAGCTGCATCGCACCCGCGCCGGTGATGGCCTTCGTCATCGAGGCGATCCAAACGACAGTGTCGAGCGTCATCGCCTGGCTGCCACCCAGTACACGTCTCCCGAACGCACCCTCGTAGATCGGGCCTTCAGCGTCGGTCGCCATCGCAACGACACCCGGAACGTCACCGGCGTCGGCGGACTGGCGCAGCAGCGAATCGATTTTATGCTTGAGCAGCATAGGTTTGATTGCGACTTAGCAGAATCTCACATGCGTTGGTTTTGGAATGGCCCGCGCTCGCTGACGAACTTTACGCCGGTCCTGCAGGCATCGCTACGCCTGGGCTCGACTACGGCTTACCGGCGCGTATGCGTCCGTCGCACCTCGGGTTGTACAGCCCCGCGCATCGGAGTTAATGTTGCACCTAATTCCACGTTCTAGCGCATCGCCAGGAGTTGCCCAGATGAACCAAGCAGCCGCCACCTACGCCGACAACCGGTCCGTGACCGCCGACATCGGCTACGCGGTCGATACCGGCACAAAGCCGGTCAACGAGACGTTCGAGGCCGGGCAGACCATTCGCCGGCGCACCGGGGAGACCGAGCAGCGGCCCATGCGCATCCGCGATGGGCGGCCACTGGCCGCGGAATTTTCGCTCGACCGGAATGGATTCGCGTTCGTGGACCACAACACGGCGGTCGCCGACTTCTTCGATCCGGCTCAGCTCGAGGCCGTCTACTACCCCGAGGTCGAACGGCTGATACAGGCCGTTTCAGGTGCCTCGCGCGTCGTCGTCTTCGATCACACGCTGCGCACCGGCGACCTGGCCGAGCGCGAGGCGAGGAAGATCCGGGAGCCGGTGCTGTGGGCGCACAACGACTACACCGAGTGGTCCGGCCCGCAGCGCGTCCGCGAGATCCTGCCCGACCAGGCCGAGCAGTTGCTGCAGCACCGCTTCGCCATCATCCAGGTGTGGCGGGCGATCAACCACCCCATTCGGTCGAATCCGCTCGCTCTCGTCGATGCGCGCAGTGTAGTGGCCGGCGACCTGCTCACCGCCGAGCGGCGCTACCCTCACCGCGTGGGCGAGACGTACCAGCTGACCTACAACCCCGATCATCGCTGGTTCTATTTCCCCGAGATGACGCGCGACGAGGCGCTGGTGTTCAAGGTGTACGATTCAGCGAAGGACGGCCGAGCCCGGTTCACCCCCCACACATCGTTCAGCGATCCCACGTCACCGGCGGACGCGGCCCCGCGGCAAAGCATCGAGGTGCGGACGTTTGCATTTTTCGCTCCAGATGCACGCTGAGATCAGACTAATCCGTAGGAGCCTCGACTCGAACGGAGTGCCCTACGCCGTGGCGAGCCTCGGCCTCTGCCGCGCCATTAGCCATACGGCGATAGAGATGTTGACCAGGTTCCACAAGATGCCGTTGAGGAACGCGGCGTGATAGGAGCCGGTCAGGTCGAAGATCGCGCCGGACATCCATCCGCCGAGCGCCATGCCGAATATCGTGGCCATGATTACAGTGCCGACGCGCGCACCAGCCTCCTGCGGCGAGAAGTACTCGCGCACGATGATGGCGTAGGCGGGCACGATGCCACCCTGGAACAGGCCGAAGAGCGCGGAAATCACGTACAG
Organism: Gammaproteobacteria bacterium; assembly: GCA_041487115.1. Lineage (GTDB taxonomy): Bacteria > Pseudomonadota > Gammaproteobacteria > Burkholderiales > SHXO01 > SHXO01. Next base: position 24,782 of record JBGPMS010000018.1, on the reverse strand, counting down.
CGAGACGAGCCCGTCGAACGGCAGGAAGAACATGAGCGCCAGCGCCTGCAGGCCCGAGCCGAGCAGCAGGGTGCGCAAGCCGCCGATGCGGTCGCAGATCCAGCCCGAGGCGAGCCGGCTCATGATGCCGAAGCCCAGCATGAGCGACAGCATCTGGGCGCCGCGCGCGGCACCGTAGCCGAGATCGCCGCAGTAGGCGATGATGTGGACCTGCGGCATCGACATGGCGATACAGCAGCACAGACCGGCGACCACCAGCAAGGCCTGCAGAGCACCGGGCGAGAGCCCGAGCGGACGCGGTGACCACGATGCGGCGCGGGAACCGGCAGGCGTCATCGCGAGGATAGGCGGCCGTCTCCTGAGCGCCACGACCGCGAGCGGCAGCATGCTGGCGACGCAGAACAGGCCGATGCCAAAGTACGTCTGCCGCCAGCCCGCACGCTCGATGAAATGCTGCATGACCGGCGGCCAAAGGGCGCCCGCGAAATAGTTTCCGCTCGCGAAGATCGCCACGGCGATGCCGCGCCGACGGGTAAACCAGAGCGAGGTGTCGGCGAGCAGCGGCGCGAAGGTCGTGGAGCTGCCGACGCCGATCAGCAGGCCCTGGACCAGAGCGAACTGCCAAAGGCTTGTCGCACTGCTGGCGGCGACGAACCCGAGACCCAGCGCGGCCGCCCCGAGGATGACCGGGACGATGATCCCGAAGCGATCGGAGAGCCGACCCATCAGGATGCCGCTCAAGGCAAAGCCGACCATGGTAAGGGTATAAGGCAGCGACGCAGCGGAGCGTGCGACACCGAACTCCGCCTGGATCGACGGCAGGGTAACAACGACCGACCACATGCCCACACCACCGATAGTCGACAGGACGAACGCGGCGATCAGGCGCATCCAGGCGTAGGCGGTTTCCGCCTGCGGCCCACTGCCGCGATTTCCGGAGCCGGCTCCGTCCGTAGCGCCCGGCTCCGTCATCTGCCTCTCCCGGGCCAATGCAAAGCGTGGCCAGGGAGAACGTGCGCGATCCGCAAGCCGCTATTTTCCCTGGAAGCGCGGCGCACGCTTTTCCATGAACGCGCGCCGGCCTTCGATGTAGTCCTCGCTTTTCATGCAGCGGGCGATCCGTTCCTCGCTCTGCGCGAAGTCGCCCTGTGGGCGGATCAACGTGTCGATGACAGTCTTGGACGCAGCGATCGAGAGCGGTGCGTTGGCTGCCAGATCCACAGCCATCTTGCGCACATATTCGTCGAGGTCGGCATCGGGCAGCACGCGGTTGACCAGCCCCATCGCCAGCGCTTCGCTGGCGGCGTAGCGACGGCCCGTGTACATGATTTCACGCGCGGCCGCGTGGCCGACAGTGGCCACCAGCCGGCTGGTGCCGTGCACGCCGTAGCCCAGTCCCAGGCGGGCAGCCGGAATCGCGAACTGGCTGGAGGTGTCCGCGTAGCGCAGGTCGCAGGCGAGCGCCATCTCCAGCCCGCCACCGATGCAAAAGCCGTGTATCAGTGCGATCACCGGCTTGCTCGAGTCTTCGATGGCGTATTGGGCGGCGTCGACCAAACCGTCGTATTCCCTGACATTGCCCTCGCTCGCACGGCGTTTCTCGAACTCCGAGATGTCGGCGCCGGCCGCAAAAGCGACCGTCCCTTCGCCGCGAAGCACGATGCAGCGAATCGCGGCGTCGGCGTCGAGCTCCGCCATCGCGTTCGGGATAGCGCGCCACATGTCTCCGCTGATCGCATTCCGGCGCGCCGGACTGTCGAATACCATGCGGCCGATCGGTCCGTCACGCTCCACGCGCAGTCTCGGTTCACTCATGCATGCTCCTCAGATCACATTGGCCGCCCGCAGCGCGGCAATCTCCGTCTCGGAGTAGCCGAGGCCTTGCAGGATATCGTCGTTGTGCTCGCCGGCCGGCCCGATGGTGCGCTTCATGCGCGCCGGCGTGCGCGAAAGCCGGATTGCCGGGCCGACCAGCTTCGCAGCGCCGCCGTCGGGCTTCGGCACCGGTGCCGCCAGACCGAGGTGCTCGACCTGCGGGTCGGCGAACACCTCATCCATCTTGTAGATCGGCCCGCACGGCACCCCCGCGTGATTGAGCAGGGCGATCAGAGACTCCGAGCTGTGCTGCCGCGTGCGCTCGGCGAGCGCTCGGCTGAGCGCCACGCGATTCGTCGAGCGCAACTCGGCGGTGGCAAAATCGGGATGCGTCGCGAGCTCGGGTGCGCCCAGCGCCTCGCACAGGCGGGTGTAGATGGCCTTTCCGGCTGCCGCGATGTTGACGAAACCGTCGGCAGTCGGATAGACGCTGGTCGGCATCGACGTGGGGTGATCGTTGCCTGCCTGCCCGGGCACCTCGCCTTCCATCAGCCAGCGCGCGGCCTGGAAGTCCATCATCGTCACCATCGCGGAGAGCAATGAGCTCTGCACCCACTGCCCCTGGCCGGAGCGGCTCCGCTCCTGCAAAGCGATCAGCACGCCGAGCGCCGCGAACAGGCCTGCGCTCAGGTCGGCGACCGGGATGCCCGCCCGCAGCGGACCCTGCCCCGGCAGTCCGGTCACCGCCATCAGGCCTCCCATCCCCTGCGCGATCTGGTCGAACCCCGCGCGGTCGCGATAGGGCCCGTCCTGCCCGAAGCCGGAAATGCTGGCGTAGATCAGCCTCGGGTTCTCCTTGGCCAACGTCTCGTAGTCGATGCCGAGTTTCCACTTCACGTCCGGCCGGTAGTTTTCCACCAGCACATCGGCGGTTTGCACCAGGCGCTTGAGCACCTCGATCCCGCGCGGGTGCTTCAGATTGAGTGTGAGCGAGCGCTTGTTGCGATGCAGGTTCTGAAAATCCGAGCCCTGGCGCGGGCCGAAGCCTTCGTCGCCATCGCCCGAGGGCATCTCGACCTTGATGACGTCGGCACCCCAGTCCGCGAACTGTTTGACGCAGGTCGGTCCCGCACGGACGCGCGTGAGGTCGATCACGCGCAAATGCGAAAGGGCTTCAGGCGATGGCACGTGTTGTCCCTATGCAGAGGCTGCCCAGCGGCCGGCCTCCACTTGGTGGAAAAAGTCTTCCACCAGACGGTTGAACAGCGCCGGCTCCTCCAGGTTGGTCATGTGGCCACTGGCGGGCAGCACGGCGAGGGCAGCCCCGGGGATCGTGCGCTTCATGAGCAACGAGGGCTCCAGCGCCGCATCGTCTGCGTCGCCTGCGACGATCATGACCGGGGCTTCGATGCGTGCCATCTCCGCAGTCAGGTCGTACAGCGAGGGTCGTCGCGCCTGGTAGCCGAGCATCGTGTTAGCCGAACCCAGTGCGGAGTGCTCGGAGAAGTTGCGGATGAACTCGAGGAAGCCTCTGGGATCCTTTTTCCGCAGTTGCATTCGTGCCGGTCCGTGCCCATAAGTTGCCGCCAGCTTCTCCATGCCCTCCTCGAGCATGGTCTTGGCGAGCGTACGTGCCTGCTCCTGGAACTGAGCGTATTGTGCCGGATGGGCGCCATACCCGCAGCCGGCCACCACCAGGGACAGGGCGCGAGGAGAATAGGCCATGCCGAAGTGCAGCGTGGCGAACCCGCCCATGGAATTGCCCATCACGTGCGAGCGTTGAAGGCCCAGCGCATCGAGCACGCTTCGGATGTCGTCCCGTGCACGCTGCTGCGAATAGCTGTCCACGTCCGGCGGCACGTCGGACGGCGGATAGCCGCGTGCATTGTAGGTGATGCAGCGATAGCGGCGCGAGAAATGGCGTACCTGCGGCTCCCAGCTGCGGTAGTCGCCCGCGAATTCATGCACGAAGACGATCGGGGTACCGGAGCCGGTCTCCTCGTAGTAGAGCTTGACGCCGTCGTCGGTACTCAGGGTCGGCATGCTGCGCACTCCTGGCAAGTCCCGGTTTCGTCGCTGCGTGGCCGCTGGCCCACCGGCACAGCCTCAAGACTAACGAAAAAATCGCGTTCCGGGGAGTGGATCTTCACCCTCCTAAGGGAGTGGGAGCCGGAATGTGAACGCGCGCTTGCAATCGATGCGTCCCGAACCACGTGAGTGAGGGCTGCGTGTGATATCCGGAATCGCTTGAGATACACTGGTACCGGGCAGATCGACGATCCTAGAGGTGCATTCCCTTACGCTATATGGCTGGACCCGAGAACTGGGCTTTTCCCGAGAACCTGCAGCCGAAACCGGAGGATGTGCGCTTCGACCTCGAGGCTGCGCTCGACTCGGTGGTCCTGCTGCGCGCCGTGATTCCAGAGGACGCGTTCACCGCGTCGATTCTCGGCACCGAGCGGGCCGGCAACGGGGTGGTCATCCGTGAGGACGGGCTCGTCCTCACGATCGGCTATCTGATCACCGAGGCCCAGACCGTCTGGCTGACGACGAACAGCGGCACCGCCGTGGCAGGACATCCACTGGCCTACGACCAGGCGACAGGCTTCGGTCTGGTGCAACCGCTGGGACGGCTCAAGCTCCCTGCGCTCCAGCGCGGCTCAGCCGGATCGTGCTCGGTCGGCGACGATGTGATCGTCATGGGTCACGGGGGACGAGCGCACGCGCTAGCGGCGAAAGTCATCGCCAAGCGCGAGTTCGCGGGCTATTGGGAGTACGTTCTCGACGAAGCGGTCTTCACTGCACCGGCGCACCCGGAATGAGCCGGCGCGACCCTGGTCGGCGAAGATGGCCGGCTGCTCGGGATCGGATCCCTCCTCGTCCAGGAAGCGGTGGACGGCGAGACCGTCCAGGGCAACATGCTGGTGCCGATCGACCCGCTGGCGCCCATTCTCGATGACCTGCTCGCGCTAGGCCGGGCTGGCCGGCCACCGCGGCCGTGGCTCGGCATGTATACGACCGAAGCGAACGGCCAGCTCGTGGTCGCCGGGGTGGCCGAAGGCGGTCCGGCGGATCGCGCCGGCGTCCGGCCGGGCGACCTCGTGCTCGAGGTGGCGCGCGAGCGCGTGTCGGCCCTGGCCGACCTGTTCCGCAAGGTGTGGCGCCTCGGCCCCGCGGGGACCGAGGTTCCGCTCACGCTGGCGCGCGATGGGGCGCCGGTACGAGTGCGCCTGCGCTCAGCGGACCGCAACGACTTCCTCAAGAAGCCACAACTGCACTGAGCTTGGGGCCGGCTGCCGCCTATGGAATTGCTGCCCGGGCGGCGGCTCGGTCCCGGCCTGTCAGCCACACTCTGATTCTTGTTGCAGCGTCCGTGGCGGCGTGTAAGCTTTAGCCCCACAAGATTAAGGCCCGGAACGACCTGGGCCAGTCCGTGCGCTCGACGTGCGGGTCGCAAAAGATCCAAAGGAGGCGTCCCGATGACGAAGTCCCTTACCGCTTCGGGGTCGCTCGTCCGGCGGACCCCAGCCAACCAGAGACCGAGATGGTAGAGCCGGCTATTCGACTCGATGCGGACGCGCGCGCCGACACGTTCCCCAAGCTGTTGCAGGAGCATGGGCGAGTCCGCGAGAGCGAGACCAGCATCCGGGAAAAGGACCTCGGCATCTGGCAGTCCTGGACCTGGGGCGAGGCGGCCGAGCAGGTGCGTGCTTTCGCCTGCGGCCTGGCGGCGATGGGCTTCAGGCGTGGCGACAATCTCGCGATCATCGGCGACAACCGCCCGCAGCTCTATTGGGCCATGGCCGCTGCCCAATGCCTGGGTGGCGTACCCGTGCCCTTGTACCAGGACTCGGTGGCAACCGAGATGGCCTACATCCTGGACGATGCGGACGCGCGCTTCGCGGTGGTCGAAGACCAGGAGCAGGTGGACAAGCTGCTCGAGATCCGGGAGCGGCTGCCCAAGCTCGAGCAGATCATCTACGAAGATCCGCGCGGGATGCGCCACTACCGCCAGCCGTTCCTTCGCCCCTATGCCGATGTGCAGCAGGCAGGGAGGGATTTCGACGCAGCTCATCCGGAGCTCTTTCTGCGGGAGGTGGGACTAGGCAGCGGCAGCGACGTCGCGATCATGCTCTACACATCGGGTACGACCGGCAAGCCGAAGGGGGTGTGCCAGACCCACAGCGCTTTGATCGCGGCGGCGCGCGGAGGCTGCGAGTTCGACAAGCTGGGCCCGGGCGACGAGATCCTGTCTTATCTGCCGATGGCCTGGGTGGGCGACAACCTTTTTTCCTACGCGCAGGCGATGGTCGGCGGCTTTACCGTCAACTGTCCAGAGTCCAGCGATACGGTGATGACCGACATGCGCGAGATCGGTCCCACCTACTATTTTGCCCCTCCGCGCGTGTTCGAAAATCTCCTGACCCAGGTCATGATCCGCATGGAGGATGCCTCGCGGGCGAAACGGGCGATCTTCCACTATTTCCTGGGTGTGGCGCGGCGCTGCGGCGCCGAGATCCTCGACGGCAAACCGGGTGTCGCCTCGGCGGACCGATTCCTCTACGCGCTCGGCAATCTGCTGGTATTCGGGCCTCTGCGCAACGTACTGGGCATGAGCCGCATTCGCGTCGCCTACACGGCCGGAGCGGCGATCGGCCCCGACCTGTTCCGCTTTTACCGCTCCATCGGGCTCAATCTCAAGCAGTTCTATGGCTCCACCGAGACGTGCGCTTACGTGTGTCTGCAGCCGGATCGGCAGATCAAGCTCGATACCGTCGGGCTCCCAGCTCCCGGCGTCGAGGTGAAGATTGCGGACAACGGAGAGGTCCTGGTTCGCAGCCCCGCCCTGCTCAAAGAATACTACCGGCGCCCGGACGCGACGGCGGAGGTGTTCGACGAGAAAGGCTACTTCCGCACCGGCGATGCTGGCTTCTTCGACCCGGATGGCCATCTCAAGATCATCGACCGCGCCAAGGACGTGGGCCGGCTCGCAAACGGCGCGGTGTTCGCGCCGAACTACATCGAGAACAAACTCAAGTTCTTCCCCTATATCAAAGAAGCCGTCGCCTTCGGTCACGAACGCAAGATGGTTTGCGCCTTCGTCAACATCGATCTCGGCGCAGTCGGCAACTGGGCCGAGCGGCGCGGCATTGCCTATTCGGGCTACACCGATCTCGCGGCCAAGCCGGAGGTCTGCGACCTGATCCAGGAGTGCGTCGAGAAGGTCAACGCCGACCTCGCCGCCGATCCGATGGTGGCCGACTCCCAGATCCGGCGCTTCCTGCTGCTGCACAAGGAGCTCGACCCCGATGACGAAGAGCTCACGCGCACGCGCAAAGTGCGGCGCGGCTTCATCGGCGAGAAATACGCGGTCCTGATCGACGCACTGTACGCCGCCAAGAGCTCCCAGTTCATCGAGACCGCCGTCAAGTTCGAAGACGGCCGGACCGGTATCATCAGCGCCGATGTAGCGATACGCGATGCGAAGGTGTTGCCGCCGCGCGATACGAAGAGAGCAGCTTGAATGCTGGTGACAACTGAGATCCGCACGGTGCCAGCAACTCGCTCCACCGGAGAAGTCCTTCTCGCGGTCGACGACATCTCGCTTTCCTTCGGCGGCGTGAAGGCGCTCAGCGAGGTGAGCTTCGACGTTCGTGCGTGTGAGATCCGGGCCATCATCGGTCCGAACGGCGCCGGCAAGTCGTCGATGCTGAACGTTATCAACGGCGTCTACCACCCGCAGCAGGGCAGTGTGTCGTTCCAGGGCGAGGTCCGGCACCGCATGAATCCGCATAGCGCCGCAGTTCACGGCATCGCACGCACGTTCCAGAACATCGCGCTGTTCAAGGGCATGTCCGTACTCGACAACATCATGACCGGACGCAGCTTGAAGATGAAAGCCACCCTGCTGGAACAGGCCATCTACTGGGGCCGCAACCAGAAAGAGGAGATCGAGCAGCGCGCCAAAGTCGAAGAGATCATCGACTTCCTGCAGATCGAGCACATCCGCAAGACGCCGGTCGGGCGGTTGCCCTACGGACTGCAGAAGCGAGTGGAACTGGCCCGGGCGCTGGCCGCCGAACCGGTCCTGCTGCTGCTGGACGAGCCCATGGCGGGAATGAACGTGGAGGAGAAAGAGGACATGTGCCGCTTCATCCTCGACGTCAACGACGAGTTCGGCACGACCATCGTGCTGATCGAGCACGACATGGGGGTCGTCATGGACATTTCCGACCGGATCGTGGTGCTGGACTACGGGCGCAAGATCGCCGATGGTCTGCCGGAGGAGGTGCGTGCGAACCGTGCGGTGATCGATGCGTATCTGGGGGTGGCGCATTGAGAGTGAAGGGGTGAAGAGTGAAAAGCGCACGTCTCCCCCAAGGTCACCATATCCGCACTGGCAACCGCCTCCCCCTTTGCACACGGGGGGAGGGTTTGGAAATTGGTGTTCACCCTTCACTCTTCACGGCCATAGCCACATGCAATTCTTCTTCGAAGTCCTGATCGGAGGCCTGCTGGCGGGAGTGATGTACTCGCTGGTCGCGCTCGGCTTCGTGCTGATCTACAAGGCCTCGGGGGTGTTCAACTTCGCCCAGGGGGCGATGGTGTTCTTCGCTGCGCTCACTTTCGTCGGGTTGCAGCAGAAGTTCGCCTTGCCTTTCTGGGCCGCGTTCACCTGCACGCTGGCGGTGATGATCGTGCTGGGAATACTCACCGAGCGCATCGTTCTGCGGCAGTTGGTGAATCAGCCGCAGATCTCGCTGTTCATGGCCACCATCGGGCTCGCGTTCTTTCTGGAAGGGTTCGCGCAACTCATCTGGGGTACCGCGGTCCGGCCACTCGACATCGGCGTCACCAACGAGCCGATCCAATGGGTGATGGAGCGGTTCGACATCCTGGTCGTCAAGATGGATGTGGTGGCGGCGCTGGTTGCGGGCGTTCTGGTCGGTGTGCTGGCGGTGTTCTTCAACCGCACCCGGATCGGCCGTGCGCTGCGCGCGGTGGCCGACGATCATCAAGCGGCTTTGGCGGTCGGCATCCCGCTCAAGCAGATCTGGGCCATCGTCTGGTCCGTCGCCGGCTTCGTCGCGCTCGTCGCAGGGCTGATGTGGGGGGCGCGCGGCGGGGTACAGTTCGCGCTCACCTTTACCGCACTGAAGGCCCTGCCTGTGTTGATCCTGGGCGGGTTCGAATCCATCGCCGGCGCCATCGTGGGCGGGCTGATCATCGGCGCCTCCGAAAAGCTGGCCGAGGTGTACCTGGGGCCACACGTCGGGGGCGGCATCGAAGGCTGGTTCGCCTACGTGATGGCGTTGTTGTTCCTGCTGGTACGGCCCGAAGGGCTGTTCGGCGAGAAGCACATCGACCGGGTTTGAAACAGACGCTTGCTGCTCGCGCAGACTGTCTTACCGCTCGATTCGCTTTCTTTGTGATCTCTGCGGCGGAAGGGGTATAGGGTGTTTTACCGCGAAGCGGGTCAGTTTAAGAGCTCCTATGCTGCGGACCAGCAACTGTTTCCGATTCTCCAGGATCGGATCGGAGTGCTGGCGTTCCTCGCCTTTGCATTCGTGGGCGTGCCGCTGGTCGCGAGCAACTACTGGTACACCGCGATCCTGATCCCGCTGCTCGTGTTCTCGCTGGCAGCGCTCGGCTTGAATATCTTGACCGGATACGCCGGGCAGCTGTCGCTGGGCTCAGCGGCATTCATGGCGGTGGGCGCCGTGGCCGCCTACAACTTTCAGTTGCGCGTGCCCGGCATGCCGGTATTGGTGAGCTTCCTCCTGGGCGGGTTTATGGCCGCGCTGGTGGGCATGGCCTTCGGCTTGCCCAGCCTGCGCATCAAGGGCTTCTACCTGGCAGTGGCTACGCTCGCGGCGCAATTCTTCATCCCCTGGCTGCTGGTGAAGGTGGATTGGTTCTCCAACTACAGCGCTTCTGGTGTCATCACGGCCCAGCGGATCGAGATCCTCGGGTACGCCTTCGATACGCCGATGAAGAAATATCTTCTGGTGCTGCTGCTGGTGGTCGTTCTCGCGCTGTTGGCCAAGAACATGGTGCGAAGCCGCATCGGCCGTGCCTGGATGGCGGTACGCGATATGGACGTGGCGGCCGAGGTGATCGGTATCCGAATGCTGCACACCAAGCTCACGGCCTTCGCCGTCAGCTCCTTCTATTGTGGCGTTGCGGGAGCGCTGTACGCCTTCGCCTACCTGGGCACGGTGCAGCCCGAGGACTTCAACCTGGACCTGTCGTTCCGGATCCTGTTCATGGTCATCATCGGCGGGGTCGGCAGCATCCTCGGCTCGTTCCTGGGGGCGGCGTTCATCACGCTGCTGCCGATCTTTCTGGACGTGCTGTTGACGGATATGGCCCGCGGGTTCAATCTCAATCTCACACCAGGCACGACTTCCATGGCGCAGCTCGTGGTGTTCGGAGTGCTGATCATTTTTTTCCTCATTGTCGAGCCCCACGGGCTGGCACGGTTGTGGCAGATTACCAAGGAGAAGCTGAGGCTGTGGCCGTTCCCCTACTGATGTCAGGCCGGCCCCGACCGGCCGCTCAAGATCGATCGAAGAACAGACCGGAGGACAGCATGAAAGCATGGAAGACAGTACTGGTCGCGGCGCTGGCGGCGGCGTGTGGCTCACTGGCGGTGGCACCCGCCTTCGCTCAGGAAGCCGGCACGCAGTTCATCGGGATTACCGGCTACCGCGTCGGTCCCTACGGCGCCAATGGCACCGCTTTTTTCAGCGGTTTCATCGACTATCTTACGTTGGCGAACGAACGTGACGGCGGCATCAACGGGGTCAAGCTGTCCTGGGAGGAGTGCGAGACGGAGTATAACAACACCAAGGGTGTGGAGTGCTACGAGCGGCTCAAGACGATGTCGCCAACCGGCCCGACCGCCATCCATCCCATGTCCACCGGCATCACCTATAGCCTGATCGACAAGGCACCGGCGGACAAGATCCCGCTCATCACCTTCGGCTATGGCCGCACCGACGCGGTCGACGGCCGCGTGTTTCCGTGGCTGTTCCCGTTGGTCTCCAACTACTGGGACGCCGCCACGGGCATCGTGAAGTTCATCGCCGAGAAGGAAGGCGGCGCCGAGAAGCTCAAGGGCAAGAAGATCGTGCTGCTGTATCACGACTCGGCCTACGGCAAGGAGCCCCACCCGGTGCTGGAGGCGGAGTCGGCCAAGCTCGGCTTCGAGCTGAAGCTGATCCCGGTCCCTCATCCCGGCAGCGAACAGCAGTCGCAATGGCTGCAGATCCGCCAGTACAAGCCGGACTGGGTGATCCTGTGGGGCTGGGGCATCATGAACGCCACCGCATTGACGACGGCCCAGAAGGTGGGCTTCCCACGCGAAAAGATGGTAGGCAACTGGTGGGCGGGCTCGGAAGTGGACACGGAGGCCGCCGAGGGTGCCGCCAACGGCTACTACGCTGCCAGCCTGAACCTTGCGGGCAAGGACTATCCGGTCGTGCAGGACGTGGTGAAGTACGTGACAGGCAAAGGCAAGAGCAAGACGCCCGACAAGCTGGTCGGCACCGTGCTTTGGAATCGTGGGCTGGCCGCCGCCATGATGACGGTGGAGGCCGTGCGTACGGCGCAGCAGAAGTACGGCAAAAAGCCGCTTACCGGTGAGCAGGTACGCTGGGGTATCGAGAACCTGAACGTCGATGCCAAGCGCTTGCAGCAACTGGGCTTCGGTTCCATGATCCCGCCCATCAAGGTGTCCTGCACCGACCACAGTGGCAGCGGCCTGGTCCGCTTCCAGCAGTGGGACGGCAAGCAGTGGATAGCCGTATCGGACTGGATGAGCGGCGACCGGGCGATGATCCGGAAGATGGTCGAAGAGTCCGCGGCCAAGTACGCGAAGGAGAAGAACATCACGCCGGCGTGTCTCGCCGGCTGAAGCCGGACTTCGCTATCACGAACGCACGGCTCAGACCATGGGAGAGACCTCGGCCCAGCCCCTCCTGGTGGTCAACAACGTCGAGGTCATCTACGACCACGTGATCCTGGTCCTCAGGGGGGTCTCTCTCGAGGTCCGGGAGGGCAGCATCGTTGCGCTGCTGGGCGCCAACGGCGCCGGCAAGACCACGACGCTCAAAGCCATTTCGAACCTGCTGAGCTCGGAGCGAGGCGAGGTCACGAAGGGCTCGGTCCAGTTCCGCGATCGGCGGGTGGACAAGCTGAACCCCTCGGAGCTGGTGCGGCGAGGAGTGGTGCAGGTGATGGAGGGGCGCCACTGCTTCCAGCACTTGACGGTGGAGGAGAACCTGCTCACGGGCGCCTTCACCCGTAGCGGCGGACGCGCCGAGATCCGGCGCGACCTCGACCGGGTGTACGCCTACTTCCCGCGTCTGCGGGAACGGCGCAAGAGCCAGGCGGGCTATACGTCCGGCGGCGAACAGCAGATGACGGCGATCGGCCGCGCCCTGATGGCGCGCCCCAGCATGATCCTGCTGGACGAACCTTCCATGGGTCTCGCCCCCCAAGTCGTGGAAGAGATCTTCGGGATCGTTCACAACCTGAACGAGCAGGAGGGCGTCAGCTTTCTGCTGGCTGAGCAGAACACCTCGGTGGCGCTGCGCTATGCGAACTACGGCTACATCCTGGAAAGCGGCCGCGTGGTGATGGACGGGCCGGCCGCTGAACTGAGCAGCAACGAGGACGTAAAGGAGTTCTATCTCGGCCTGTCGGCAGGTGCCCGCAAGAGCTACCGCGACGCCAAGCACTACCGGCGCCGCAAGCGCTGGTTGGCGTAAATACCGTGTGGACAGCACCCCAAGCAAGACTTATGTCCAAGTACTTCGACGACCTCGAAACCCGCGATCCCGCTCTGCGCGAGCGCAAGCTGTTCGAGGCGCTGCAGGATCAGATCGCGAATGCCAAGAAGCACGCACCGTACTTCGGGAAGCTCCTGGGCGATGTGCATGCCCACGAGGTAACCGACCGCGCCGCGCTGGCACGGCTGCCGGTTACGCGCAAATCCGACCTGATGGCGCTGCAGAAGGTCGATCTGCCCTTCGGCGGCATGACTGCGGTCCAGGTCTCCCGGCTCAGTCGCGTCTTCAGCTCGCCCGGCCCGATCTACGAGCCGCAGGGCGACAAGCAGGATTTCTGGGGCTTCGCGCGCGCCTTGTACGCGGCGGGCTTCCGTGAGGGCGAGCTGGTGCACAACACCTTCTCCTATCACTTTACGCCGGCCGGTTTCATGCTCGACCTCGCTGCCCAGGCGCTCGGCTGCCCGGTTGTCCCTGCCGGAGTCGGCCAGACAGAGCTACAGGTCACGACGATCGCCGAGCTCAAGCCTGCGTGCTACGCGGGAACGCCGTCGTTTCTGAAGATCATCCTGGAGAAGGCGGACGAGATGGGCCGGGATGTCAGCAGCCTGAAAAAGGCCTCGGTGGGCGGCGAAGCCTTCCTCCCGACCGTGCGGCAGATGCTCGCGGATCGGGGCATCCAGGGTTATCAGTCGTATGGGACCGCGGATCTAGGGCTGATCGCCTACGAGACCGAAGCGCGCGCGGGGCTGGTGATCGACGAGGGTGTGGTCGTGGAGATCGTGCGTCCGGGCAGCGGCGAGCCGGTGCGTGAAGGAGAAGTGGGCGAGGTCGTCGTCACCACCCTCACTCCCGAGTACCCGCTGATCCGCTTCGCCACCGGTGACTTGTCCGCCGTGCTCCCTGGCCTCAGCCCTTGCGGCCGTACCAACACACGCATCAAGGGGTGGATGGGGCGGGCGGATCAGACCACCAAGGTGAAGGGGCTGTTCGTGCACCCGTCGCAGGTCAACGAGGTGACGAAGCGCCATCCCGAGATCCTGCGCGCGCGGCTGAGCGTGACCCACGACGCGGACAGCAACGACGTCATGACCCTGCAGATCGAGATCGACGGCCCTGCGCCAGAGGGATTCGCTGCACGCGTCGCCGATACCCTCCGCGAACTATGCAAGCTGCGCGGCGATGTGGCGTTGAAGCTGCCCGGCACCTTGCCCAATGACGGGAAGGTGATCGAGGATCTGCGAAAATACGAGTGATCGGAGCAACGCGACGTGAGCAAACCCATCAGCCGCTACCCCGTACCCAAGCTCGAAGACCTGCCGCAGGACATCCGGGAGAAGATGCTGCAGGTGCAGGAGAAAGCCGGCTTCATCCCGAACGTATTTCTCACGCTCGCCCATCGGCCGGACGAATTCCGCGCGTTCTTTGCCTACCATGACGCCCTCATGCTACGGGAAGCCTCCGGGCTCACCAAAGCGGAACGGGAGATGATCGTCGTCGCGACCTCGGGCGTGAACCATTGCCAGTATTGCGTGATCGCCCACGGCGCGATCCTGCGCATCTATGCCAAGAATCCGCAGATCGCCGATCAAGTCGCGATCGACCATCGCAAGGCGGACATCACGCCGCGCCAGAAGGCCATGCTCAATTTCGCGGTGAAGCTCGCGCGTACCCCCGAGGCGGTGATCGAACAGGACCGTCAGCCCTTGCGCGAGCATGGGTTCAGCGATGAGGACATCTGGGATATCGGCGCGATCACAGCCTTGTTCGCGCTGTCCAATCGCATGGCGCATCTGATCGAGATGCGCGCCAATGACGAATTCTATCTGCTCGGCCGTTTGCCCCCGCCGGCGAAGAAATAGCTGCCCGCTCTACGCCCCCGGGCAAGGGTCAAGCCGAGAGCGTTCGCTGGTATAATTTTCGACTCGCGCCCGCATCACGAATGCATGGCGCGGCCGCCGGATCGCTGGACCCAACAGGCTCAAACCTTACCAAGGGCTGAACTATGGACATGTCTCCTACTCCGGATACCGATCCACAAGAGACGCAGGAGTGGCTGGACGCGCTGGACGGCGTGCTCGAGTACGAGGGCACCCAACGCGCTCACTATCTCCTCGAGAGGCTGATCGACAAGTCGCGGCGTTCCGGGGCCTACCTGCCGTACAGCGCCAATACGGCTTACATCAACACCATTCCGCCAGGCCAGGAGGAGCGCTCGCCCGGCAATCATGAGCTCGAGCACCGCATCCGGTCCTACGTCCGGTGGAATGCCATGGCGATGGTGGTGCGAGCCAACAAGATCTCCTCCGAGCTGGGCGGTCACATCGCCAGTTTCGCCTCCGCCGCCACTCTCTACGACGTCGGGTTCGATCACTTCTGGCACGCGCCGAGCGATGCGCACGGCGGCGACCTGGTCTACGCGCAGGGGCACTCGGCACCGGGGATCTACGCTCGTGCCTTCCTCGAGGGCCGCATCAGCGTCGAGCAGTTGGACAACTTCCGCCGGGAAGTGGACGGCAAGGGGTTGTCCTCCTACCCGCATCCGTGGCTGATGCCGGACTTCTGGCAGTTCCCCACAGTGTCGATGGGCCTGGGGCCGATCACGGCGATTTACCAGGCGCGTTTCATGAAGTACCTGCGCGACCGCGGCATCCTCAACACCGATGGTCGCAAGGTATGGGCGTTCATGGGCGACGGCGAGATGGACGAACCCGAGTCCCTCGGTGCCATCTCGCTCGCTTCGCGCGAGCGATTGGACAACCTGATCTTCGTGGTCAACTGCAACCTGCAACGGCTCGATGGTCCGGTGCGCGGCAACGGCAAGATCATCCAGGAGCTCGAAGCGGATTTTCGCGGCGCGGGCTGGAATGTGATCAAGGTGATCTGGGGCAGCTACTGGGACCCGCTGCTGGCCAAGGACAAGAACGGGCTGCTGTTGAAGCGCATGGAAGAGGCGGTGGACGGCGAGTACCAGACCTTCAAGTCCAAGGATGGCGCCTATGTGCGCAAGCACTTCTTCGGCAAGTATCCGGAGCTGCTGGAGATGGTGGCCAACATGTCCGACGACGATATCTGGCGCCTGAACCGCGGTGGTCACGACCCCCACAAGGTCTACGCAGCCTACTCCGCTGCGGTCAAGCATCAAGGTCAGCCGACGGTAATCCTGGCCAAGACCATCAAGGGTTACGGCATGGGCGAGGCAGGGGAAGGGCAGAACATCACGCACCAGCAGAAGAAGATGGGCACCACGTCCATCAAATCCTTTCGCGACCGCTTCAACATCCCGATCCCGGACGACAAGCTGGAGCAGGTACCGCTCTACATGCCGCCCGTGGACAGCCCCGAGATGCAGTACCTCAAGGAGCGCATGGCCGCCATGGGCGGCTCGTTGCCCCAGCGCCGGCGCAAGGCTGAGCCGCTGGAAGTGCCGGAGCTGTCCGCTTTCGAAGCGCTGCTCAAGAGCAGCGAAGACCGCGAGCTGTCGACAACGATGGCGTTCGTGCGCATTCTCAATACCATCATCCGCGACAAGAAGATCGGCAAGTACGTGGTGCCGATCGTGCCGGACGAGTCGCGCACGTTCGGTATGGAGGGCATGTTCCGGCAGCTCGGGATCTATTCGTCGGTGGGCCAGCTGTACAAGCCCGAGGACGCCGACCAGTTGATGTACTACAAGGAAGACAAACAGGGTCAGGTCCTGCAGGAAGGCATCAACGAAGCGGGCGGCCTGTGCTCGTGGATCGCAGCGGGCACGGCTTACAGCACGCACGGGATCTCGATGATCCCGTTCTATATCTTCTACTCGATGTTCGGCTTCCAGCGCGTCGGCGACCTGATATGGGCCGCTGGCGACAGCCGCACGCGCGGGTTCCTGCTGGGTGGCACCGCGGGGCGCACGACGCTGAACGGCGAAGGGTTGCAGCACGAGGACGGCCACAGCCATCTGCTGTCGTCGACGGTCCCGAACTGCCTGTCCTACGATCCCACCTTCGCCTACGAAGTAGCGGTCATCATCCAGGACGGCATGCGCCGCATGTACAAGGAGCAGGAGGACGTCTTCTATTACATCACCGTGATGAACGAGAACTACGCGCACCCGGCCATGCCGGCCGGCGCGGAGCCGGGAATCCTCAAAGGCATGTACCTGCTCTCGGAGGGCGCTGGCGACAAGAAGGCGCCGCGCGTGCAACTCCTGGGCAGTGGCACCATCTTGCGCGAGGTCATCGCGGCGGCCGAGTTGCTGAAGAGCGACTTCGGCGTTGTCGCCGACGTGTGGAGCTGCCCGAGCTTCAACGAGCTACGGCGCGAAGGCCTGGAGGTGGATCGCTGGAACCTGCTGCATCCCGAGGCGCCGCAGCGCAAGTCGTACGTCGAACAGAGCCTGGAAGGGCGCGTGGGTCCGGCAGTGGCAGCCACCGACTACATGAAGACCTTCGCGGATCAGATCCGCCCCTTCGTCAAGCGCAACTATCGCGTGCTGGGCACTGACGGCTTCGGCCGCTCGGATTTCCGCAAGCAGTTGCGCAAGTTCTTCGAGGTGGATCGTTACTACATCGCGGTGGCCGCGCTCAAGTCACTGGCCGAGGACGGAACAGTGCCGGCCGCGACCGTCGCTCAGGCGATCAAGAAGTACGGGATCGATCCGAACAAACCCTATCCGCCGTCGGTCTAGGCGTCCCGGAACAACAAGGGAGAGAGCACCTTGGGAGCAATGAAGGAGGTCGTCGTCCCGGACATCGGTGACTACAAGGACGTGCCGGTCATCGAGGTTCTGGTCAAAGCGGGAGACAGCGTCAAGGCCGAGGACTCGCTGGTCACGCTGGAGAGTGACAAGGCGACGATGGAAGTGCCCGCCCCCTTTGCCGGCGTGGTGAAGGAGTTGAAAGTCAAGGTCGGCGACAAGGTATCCGAGGGTGTCCTCATTCTCACCCTCGAGGCGGCGGATGGAGCGCCGCAGCCGGCTGCTGCCAAACCCGCAGCGGCACCCGCTCCAGCCACGACAGCCGCGCCCGCGGTGCCTGCGCCAGCGCCAGTCCCCGCGGCGCAAGCGCCTACGCCTGCCGCCGCCCCCACTGCGTTGGCTGCAGTGGACGAAACCGGCTTCGCTCACGCGCATGCCAGCCCCGGCGTGCGGCGCTTCGCGCGCGAATTGGGCGTGGACCTGCCCAAGGTCAAGGGCTCGGGACCCAAGAGCCGCATCCTCAAGGAGGACATACAGGGCTACGTCAAGACAACGCTAGCTCGGCCGGCGGCGGCCGCTGGCAGCGGTGTCGGCTTCAATCTGCTGCCTATGCCCGTAGTGGACTTCACCAAGTTCGGCGCGGTCGAGGCCAGGCCGCTGTCGCGCATCAAGAAGATCTCCGGCGCCAACCTGCATCGCAACTGGACCATGATTCCGCACGTCACGCAGAACGACGAGGTGGACATCACCGAGCTGGAAGCCTTCCGCAAGCAGATGTCGGACGAGAATCAAAAGAGCGGTGTGCGCGTCACGTTGCTCGCCTTCCTGATCAAAGCGGTGGTCGCGGCGTTGAAGCAATATCCGCAGTTCAACGCCTCGTTGTCGGCGGACGGCGAAAGCCTGATCTTCAAGCAGTACTACAACATCGGCGTCGCGGTGGACACGCCCAACGGCCTGGTCGTGCCGGTGATCCGCGACAGCGACAAGAAGGGTGCGCTGCAGTTGGCCAAGCAGCTGGGCGAGATCAGCGTCAAGGCGCGCGAAGGCAAGCTCTCACCTGCCGACATGTCGGGCGGGTGCTTTTCGATCTCGAGCCTGGGCGGCATCGGCGGCACGCATTTCACACCCATCATCAACGCGCCCGAGGTGGCTATTCTGGGCGTGTCCCGCTCGGCGACGAAGCCGGTGTGGAAGGACGGGCAATTCGTTCCGCGGCTGATGTTGCCGGTATCGCTTTCCTACGACCACCGCGTGGTCGACGGGGCCGAGGGCGCGCGCTTCATCACTTTTCTGCACGGGGTGCTTGCCGACATCCGTCGGCTCGTCTTGTGATGACTAGTGAAGGGTGAAGAGTGAAGGGTCAAAAGAACATCGTTGATCGCTGATCACCAGCCTTTGGCTCCTATCGGCATCCTCGGCGGCACCTTCGATCCGATCCACTACGCGCACCTGCGCCTGGCGGAAGAGATGGCCGATGCGCTGGCGCTGGACCAGGTCCGCCTCGTCCCGGCCAGCGTTCCGCCGCACCGCGCCACCCCACGTGTGACCGCGGCCGACCGCCTGGCGATGACGCGCCTGGCTTGTGCCGGCAATCCGCGCTTTGTGGTCGACGACCGTGAGTGCCGCCGTCAGGGGCCGAGTTACACGATGGACACGTTGCTCGAGTTGCGCGCAGAGCTGGGCAGCGAGCGGCCGGTCTGCCTGCTGATGGGTGTGGACGCGTTTCTCGGCCTTCCCACTTGGTCGCGCTGGGAAAGCCTGTTCGGGCTGGCCCACATCGTCATCGCCCACCGGCCTGGCTTTCCCGTTGACCCGGCCGGGATGCCGCCGACCCTGGCGCGCCAGTTGGAAACCCGTGGCGCCACCACACTGGCGCAACTTCACGCCGCTGGCGCTGGTCTGGTCTGGCTGCAGCCCATTACGGCGCTGGACATCTCGGCTACAGCGATACGTGCCGCCATCCGGGAGGGGCGCAGTCCGCGCTATTTGCTTCCCGACTCCGTTCTCGATTATATTCACCTCAATACACTGTATAAGGACCTGGATGCAGGTTGAGCAGATCAGACAGTTCGCCGTGGAGGCGCTGGAAGAGATCAAGGCGCGCGATGTGGTGGTGCTGGATACCCGCAAGCTGACAGCGCTGTTCGATTACATGATCGTTGCGAGCGCCGAATCGACCCGGCAAACCAAGGCCCTGGCTCGTAACGTCGCGGACAAGGTCAAGACCGTCGGCGGCCAGGTCCTGAGCACCGAGGGAGAACAGACGGGAGAGTGGGTGCTGGTGGATCTGGGTAGTGTGATCGTTCATATCATGCAGCCCGCGATCCGCGAGTACTACAATCTGGAGCAACTGTGGGGAGGCGAGCTTCCGCGCCGCGTCTCGCAGCTGCGCCGCGGTGCCGAGCTTCGCGCCACCGACCCGACCGGCTCCGCCGTTCGCTGACCGCTAAGCGCGGGGCGCTCTCGCCGATCTGCACGGGTTCCACCCGGACCGGGCATGAAGCTCATCCTGTGTGCCGTCAGCCACCGTATGCCGGCCTGGGTGAGCGCAGGCTTCGATGACTACGCCCGGCGCATGCCGCGCGAGACGCCCATCGAGCTGCTCGAGATCCGCCCGGAACGACGGCCCGCAAAGGCGGCGAGCCCGGCCGCGATCAAGCAGATCCTGGCTGCTGAATGCAGCCGCATTCGTGCTGCCATACCCCCGGGCTGCGGGCTGGTCGCCCTGGATGAACGGGGGAAGTCGTTCACCACCAGTCAGTTCGCGCGGTTGCTCGAGGGCTGGAGGCGTGATGGGCGCGACGTGGCCTTCGTCATTGGCAGCGCCGATGGCCTGGATCCAGGGCTCAAACAGAGCGCAACGCTGCTGTTGTCCCTGTCCACGCTGACCCTGCCGCACCAGCTGGTGCGCGTATTGCTCGCCGAGCAGTTGTACCGCGGCGCGGCGGTGCTGCACAATCACCCTTATCATCGGGAATAACCGTGCAGCCCGCCATTCGCCACATTTATCTTGCATCGCGCAGCTCCAGACGGCGCGAGCTGCTGAAGCAGATCGGCGTGAGCTTCGAGGTGCTGCTGCTGCGCGAGGGCCCGCATCGCACCGCGGATTTCGACGAGACGCCGATGCCCGGCGAGGCCCCTAGAGAATACGTCCTGCGCTTGGCCGAGGCCAAGGTCGATGCCGGCTGGGCCCGTCTCGGGCAGCGCCGGCTGATGCGCTATCCCGTGCTGTCGGGCGATACCACTGTGGCGCTGGGCGAGCAGATCCTCGGCAAGCCGGCGGACCGTGAGGAAGCGATCGGTTTCCTGCGCCAGCTGTCCGGCAAGACTCACCAGGTGCACAGCGCGATCGCGGTCAAGTTCGACAACCAGCTGGAGATGGCGGTGTCCACCACCGACGTGCAGTTCCGCGAGATGGAAGAGCAGGAAATCCGTCAGTACGTCACTGGCGGGGAACCGCGAGACAAGGCCGGCGGCTACGCCATCCAGGGCCGCGCAGCGGTATTCGTCGTGTCTATCTCGGGCAGTTACTCCGGGGTCATGGGTCTTCCTCTCTACGAGACCAGCCAGATCCTGGCCAAGTTCGGCTATACCACCATGTAACCGGGCTGACGCGGCGATGAACGAAGAAATCCTGATCAACGTCACGCCGCAGGAGACCCGTGTCGCGGTCATCACGCAGGGGGTCGCCCAGGAACTGCACGTGGAGCGCCTCACCGGGCGCGGCCTGGTGGGCAATATCTACCTGGGCGTGGTCAGCCGCGTGCTGCCCGGGATGCAATCGGCCTTCATTCAGATCGGGCTCGACCGGGCGGCATTCCTGCACGTGGCGGACATCTGGGAGGTTCGCCAGAACGGAGAGCCGCAAAAGCCCATCGAAAAACTGCTGCATGAAGGCGCCAGGCTGCTGGTCCAGGTCATCAAGGATCCGATCGGCACCAAGGGCGCCCGCCTGTCCACCCAGGTGAGCATCGCCGGGCGGCTCCTGGTCTATCTCCCGCAGGAGTGCCACATCGGCATTTCGCAGCGCATCGAGGACGAGGCTGAGCGCGCACAGCTGCGTGAGCGACTGCAGCAACTGCTCCCGGCGGACGAGAAGGGCGGCTTCATCATCCGCACCATGGCCGAAACCGCCAGCGACAAGGAGATGCTCTCCGACATCGAATACCTGCGCAAGATCTGGAACGGCATACAGGAAAAGGCCAAGACCGTTACCCCGCCAGCACTGCTGTACCAGGACCTCAACCTGAGCCTGCGCGTCCTGCGCGACATGAGCAACGACGAGACCGACCGCATACTGGTCGACTCGCGCGAAACCTACCAGAAGCTGCACGGCTTCGCCCAGGACTACATGTTGAACGTCCTCGAGCGCATCCAGCACTATGCGGGTGAGCGCCCGCTGTTCGACCTGTACGGCCTCGAGGACGAGATCGAGCGGGCCCTGGCCAGAAGGGTGCCATTGAAATCCGGCGGCTATCTGATCATCGACCAGACCGAAGCGCTGACCACCATCGACGTGAACACCGGCGGCTTCGTGGGCGGGCGCAGCTTCGACGACACCATCTTCAAGACCAATCTCGAGGCAGCCCACGTCATCGCCCGCCAGCTGCGGTTGCGCAACTTGGGCGGCATCATCATCGTCGACTTCATCGACATGGAGAACGACACCCACCGCGACTCGGTGCTGACCGAGTTCAAGAAGGGATTGTCGCTCGACCGCACCCGCGTCACCGTGAACGGCTTCACCTCGCTCGGGCTGGTGGAGATGACGCGCAAGCGCACGCGCGAAAGCCTGGCCCACACGCTGTGCGAGCCCTGCCCGATGTGCCAGGGGCGCGGCGAAATCAAGACAGCGCAGACCGTCTGCTACGAGATCCTGCGCGAGATCCTGCGGGAAGCACGCCAGTTCGACGCGCGCGAGTTCCGGATACTCGCTTCGCAGGCGGTGATCGACCTGTTCCTCGACGAAGAGTCGCAGTCGCTCGCCATGCTGGGCGACTTCATCGCCAAGCCCATCTCGCTCCAGGTCGAGAACATCTATAGCCAGGAGCAGTACGACATCGTGCTGATCTAGTCTAGCTAGCCCTGCCCTTTCCCCACAAATATCACGGATCTCCCTCCGGATCGCGAAGAGAGAACCCGTCGCACATCAGTCGGAGGTACGCATAGCCGTGCCACATCAGTTGGTGTCCCGGGGGCGGGTCGCTCTTGCGACCGATGTAACCGCCCAGCCGCGCTACGATGCGCACGGCGTTACCCAGGAGGTTGGGCTGGTCGATTCGGTTTTTTTTTGCGTAGGCGTTGAGCACTTTGATTTCGAGGTCGCTGAACAAGACCTCGGCAGGAAGCTCCAGGCTCTGTCTTCCCAGAAGTGTCATGAGCATGATGCGCCAGGCAATTACCAGATTGATGCCGATGGCGCGTTTCAAGCGCTCCGCGCTCTGGTGCTGCAGATCCTCAATGGCGCAGCCGCTTTTGAGCACCCGATGCCAGTCCTCGATGCGCCAGCGCAGCGCATAGCAGCGCAGGCACGAGTGCGCTTGCTCCACCGTGCTGACCTCGCAGGTGGTCAACAAGAACCACTCGAGCGCCTTGGCTCCCTCTGGCGGCGCGGGTTCCACCACGTGCACGATGGTCAAGCTGATGGGCTCTTTGTCCTGCTGGGTGGGCGGGGGGCGCAGCTCGATCTGACGATAGCGCAAGGCGACCTGCGCCATGCGCGCCTCGCGCTTCTCGCGCGCCTTCTGCTTGCTCTTCTTGGGGCGCGCGCTTTGCCGGGGCACCGGGATGCTGCGCTCACCGCACAGCGGGCTTTGTCTGACCGCCTCGAACAGATTGAGCGTCTCACTGGTGACGCGGTTGTGCTTGGCCCGCACCAACAGATCGACGCGGCGGCGTTGACGCTGCTCGTCAAACAGCTCGAAGAAGTCCGCCTCCCGGTCCATCACACAGATCAAGTGCGTGTCGGGCAGCTCGCTGGACAGCTCGACGCACTCGCGCAGCCCCTTGATCCAGGCGAAGGTCTTCTTCTGTTCGATCGGGATGGCGCTCGCCTTGCCCGCCGGCCTGGGTTCGGGTGCGCTGCACTGCGCCCCGAGCAGCCCAAGCGGCAAGCCCTCGAGGCTCACCGCCAGCGTCGTATGCAGGTGCAGCCCGCCACTGGAGGCGCCGGTCTGGTTGGTGCCAATCTCCCCCAGCCCGTTGCATTGCGCCAGCCCGTTATAGTTCAAATCGGTGCCGTCCTGGATACACAGCACGCTGTGCTGCGAGCGCATGCGCTGCACCGTGCGCTCATGGTGCGGGGCCAGGATCGCTTCCAGCGTAACCGCCGAGTCATCCGGCTGGTCGATAAAACGGTAGTGCGCTTTCACCGCCGCGCTGTCTCCCTTGGCCACGGCGCAGAACGCGCGCCCGGGCATCAGCGCCAGCCGGCGGGCACTGTCGACCAGGCGCTCGCTGAGACGCCGATCCCCCAGGCTCGCCCCGCCAAACTCCTGCTGCGCCCATCCCTCCCCATCCAAACCATCGCCCACGCCCAGTGTCAGCGCAGCGGCCGGCTCGGGCACCCCCAGCCGCTGGCGCCAATCGGCTTGCAGCGCATACAGGTAGATCGCCTTGACCGTCTTGGCCCGCTGCGTGTGCCGGTCCTGCCGGCCGCGCCCCTGCGTGTGTCCCACCGCCACCCAGTTGGCCGCCCGATAACAGGTGCCGGCAAACCGCTCGGTGTCCACAAAGCTCTCCACCAGCCAGGGGCGGTAGGCGTAGCGCGCTTCGAAATCATCGCCCAGGCGACGTAGCACCATGCCGAGCACGCACGAGGCCAGATTGTGGCACCGAACGGCGCCACGAATGAGAAAGCGGTTCATGCCCACCACCCGGTGCAGGTGCGCCCTTCGCGTGAGCGCGTCCCAGCCGATCCAGCGGTCCCGAGCGGCCAGCTGCAGCGCCGAGGCGCCAAAGCCCAATGCACCCAGATAACCGTGCTCCGAGTCGATCAGATAGCGCATCTGCGCCCCCACCAGGGGCCCGGCACCCTGCGGGTGCTCGCACAGCATCAACTCGTTCCACACCCGCATCTGTTGCACCTCGTCCACCACGACAAGTGCCAGCCCGCGCACCTCGCCGGCTTGCGCCGGCACCTCGTGCGGCGCGGGCAGCGGCTCGCCCACACGCCGCGGCGTACGCTGGCTGCCCGGGCCACGGTGGTGAACTGCCGGCAGCACAAAATGGCCGGCTCGCTCCAGTTCGCGCAGCGCTTTGACGCAGCCCCCGGTTTGCATCTGTCCGCGCGCGTCGTGAAAGCCGAAGTGCTGGCACACCGCGCGCGCCACCGCGGAGCGGTGTGCGTGTACCTTGTTGGCCAACAGCTCGCGGATTATTTCGATCGAGTCGGCTTGTGCTAAGGTTCGTTTGATCAGATTTTGTTCGTCCATCCCCGCAGCATAGACAGCAGGATCAAATTTGTCCAGTGTCTTCTAAGGGGACAGGGCAGC
>JBGPMS010000017.1:0-30184 GCA_041487115.1 Gammaproteobacteria bacterium | reverse complement strand
CGACGAGACCGAGGCCAACATCCTCCTGGATCGGAACGGCCTGTACCGGATCAAGGCGCAGACTCCGATCGAGGACTTCAACGCCACCTTCGGCACCGAGTTCAGCGACGAAGAATTCGACACCATCGGCGGCCTTGTGCTCAGCCAGTTCGGGCGCCTGCCCAAGCGCGGCGAGGAGGTCGTGCTCGACCGCCTGCGTTTCCGCGTCCTGCGCGCCGACAGCCGGCGGTTGCACTCCCTGCTGGTCGAGAAGCTTCCCGCCGCTGAATGAAGCGAGGCGCCCCCTCGCTGCGGCAACACCTGGACTTGTTACCGCTGAATCCGGGCTGGGGTTGGTTGCTTCTGAGTGTGGGGCTGGGCGCCGTCAGCGTGCTGGGCTTTGCGCCCTTCTATGTGTTTCCGCTTCCCGTTGCCACCCTTGCCGGGCTGGCCTGGGCCTGGCAGCGAGCCAGCAGCGCGGGCCAGGCACTCGCGTTGGGATTCGGCTTCGGGCTCGGGTACTTCTTCACCGGAACGAGCTGGGTCTATGTGAGCATGCACGACTTCGGCGGCATGCCCTGGCCGGTGGCAGTTGTCGCCACCTCGATCTTCTGCTCCTGCTTTGCGTTGCTCCCCGCCGCGGCGGGTTGGCTCTTTGCGCGTGTCCCTGCAACGCCGATGTTGCGTTTGACCATCGTCTTTCCCGCCGCATGGGCGCTCATGGAGTGGGCGCGTGGCTGGACATTCACCGGCTTTCCCTGGCTGGCAGTTGGGTATTCCCAGTCGCCCTTTGGCCCGCTCTCCGGATTCGCCGCGTTGCTCGGTGTGTATGGCGTGTCCTGGCTGGCGGCGGTCAGCGCAGGCCTGCTGGTTTGGCTCTCCGCCGCGGCGGGCGCGGGCGCCGGCCTGCGCGCGCGAGCCGTCGCAGCAGGGAAGCATCCTGTGCTGGCCATCCTGGCGGCGCTCTGGCTGACCGGGTGGGGCCTGCAGCGGGTCGACTGGACCCGGCCCGTCGGCGATCCGGTCACGGTGAGCCTGATACAGGGCAACGTAAAAACTGACATGAAGTGGCGACCGGAGTGGGTGCAAAGCTCGCTCGAGGCCTATCTCAAGCTCACGTTGGCGTCCGGGAGCCGCCTCATCCTGTTGCCGGAAACCGCGATACCCGTGTTCAATGTGGAGGTTCCCGCCGGCTATCTCGAGGCGCTGGCGCGCCACGCGCGCGCCAACGGAGGCGACATCTTGCTGGGGATTCCGGAATACGTCCCCGGCGACCCGCCGCGGTATTACAACAGCGTGATGAGCATCGGCACCCATCCGGTCCAGACCTACCGCAAGTATCACCTCGTGCCCTTCGGCGACTACTTCCCGCACTGGGGATTCTTGAGCTGGATCATGAACACGCTGCAGATTCCCATGTCCGACTTCTCGCGCGGGGATCCCTACCAGCGGCCGTTGGAGGTGGCCGGCGAGAAGGTGGCGGTAAACATCTGCTACGAGGACGTCTTCGGCGAAGAGATCATCCGCCAGCTGCCCGAAGCCACATTGCTCGCCAATTTCACCAACGACGCGTGGTGGGGCGATTCGATCGCATCGGATCAGCACTTGCAGATGTCGCAGATGCGCTCACAGGAGACCGGCCGCACCATGCTGCGTGCGACCAACACCGGCGTCACCGCCATCATCGACGAGCGCGGACGCGTGGTCCGTCGCATCCCACAGTTCGCCACGGCCGTCCTCGAAGGCTCGGCCCAGGGGCGCACCGGGAGCACGCCCTATATCTTGTGGGGCAACTGGCCGTTTCTCGGCTTGGCCGTTGGCTCGCTCCTAGTGCCGTGGGCGTGGGCACGGCGGCGGACGCGATGAGGCGGACGACGATGGTGAGGAGAGCAGCATGTTCAGAAACTCTAGCCTGGATGATTCATGAGGGACTCGGGATGATGGCGAGTCGAGTTCCGAGCCTGTTGCGGCTCGACTGGCGCAGCCGATAGATCACTCTATCGGCAAGGCAGGCATGCCGCAAATGGCCGGAAATCGGCCGCCAGCGCCCGAGTAGCCCGACGCGACACACTGTACCGCGCAAGAGCTTGCCCACAGACACGGCACGCGCGCGATTATCTGCAAACGGGGCGTCTTCATGAATTATCCAGGCTATGCCTCTCGTTACTGCGCACGCTCCCAGATCAGCGTGGAGACCCGCA
The DNA here is from genome assembly GCA_041487115.1 of Gammaproteobacteria bacterium. Classification (GTDB taxonomy): domain Bacteria; phylum Pseudomonadota; class Gammaproteobacteria; order Burkholderiales; family SHXO01; genus SHXO01. Next base: position 28,004 of record JBGPMS010000017.1, on the reverse strand, counting down.
GCTTGCCGTCAGGCCGTGTAGGGAGCGGCGGCGTGACGATGGTCAGACGATTGCTCTCGAGCCTGATGAAGCGCATCTGGTCCGTACCGACCCAGTTCGGGTTCACCGAAATGTCTACGTGGTGCACGACCTGGCCCTCGGTCAGGGTATAGGTGCCGCTGTACGCGGTGGCGGTTGAGAAGGCTTCAGCGCGATCTTCGACCGGCGCCGTGATCCGGTTGCCTCCGGTCAGCGGCTTGCGGCCCTCCGCGGCAAGAATCGCGAACATCCGGCCCTCGGCCGTATACACAATGTAGCCCGTGGCGTGCTCGCCGAACGGATGGAACACCGCACGCGTGTCTGGATCCTGGGTCGAATAGGACACCAGCTTCCAGACACCGACCAAGGTCTCGTCGGCGACCACCGGGCTCGCGCCCAAGCCGGCGAACAGTGCGGTCGCAATCAACACCAAACTGCGAGTATTCGGCATATCGCTCCTCCCGATTCTCATGCGTGAACTGAGCTGACACATCGCGGCGGCCAGGAAACCAAGTAAAATCCGCGTTCTTCTAAGGACCGGCCGACTCATCCGGGTCCACCGTTCGGATCCGCAACCGCAACTAACGATGAACTTCCAGGACGTCATTCTTACCCTGCAAGCCTACTGGGGCAAGCACGGCTGCGCGCTGCTCCAGCCCTATGACATGGAAGTGGGCGCGGGCACCTTCCATACCGCCACGTTCCTGCGCGCGCTCGGGCCCGAGCCCTGGCGTGCCGCTTACGTGCAGCCATCGCGCCGGCCCAAGGACGGCCGCTACGGCGACAACCCCAACCGCCTGCAGCACTACTACCAGTACCAAGTGGTGCTCAAGCCCTCGCCCGACAACATCCAGGACCTGTATCTCGACTCGTTGCGCGAACTGGGCATCGACCCGCGCGAGAACGACATCCGCTTCGTCGAGGACGACTGGGAATCGCCCACGCTGGGCGCGTGGGGCCTGGGCTGGGAGGTCTGGCTCAACGGCATGGAGGTCACCCAGTTCACCTATTTCCAGGAGGTGGGCAGCCTGGTGTGCAAACCGGTGCTGGGCGAGATCACCTATGGCCTCGAGCGGCTCGCCATGTACCTGCAGGGAAAGGACAACATCTACGACCTGGTGTGGGTAGACGGGATGAGCTACGGCGACGTCTATCACCAGAACGAAGTCGAACAGTCGACCTACAACTTCGAACAGTCCAACGTGCAGATGCTGTTCGAGCATTTCAATCAATACGAGCGGGAGGCCAAGCGCCTGATCGAAGCCGGGCTGCCCCTGCCGGGTTACGAGATGGTCATGAAGTGCTCCCACACCTTCAATCTCCTCGATGCGCGTGGCGCCATCTCGGTAACCGAGCGCGCTGCATATATCGGCCGCGTCCGCACGCTGGCCCGGCTGGTGGCTCAGGCCTACTACGACTCGCGCGAGCGCCTGGGCTTCCCGATGCTGAAGCAACCGCAGCCGGTTGCGTGACCACCATACGAATCCAACACCATGCAGGATGCGCTGCTGATCGAGCTCCTCACCGAGGAGCTGCCGCCCAAATCCCTCCAGGCGCTGGGCAAGAAGTTCGCGGAGAGCGTATTCACCCGCCTTGCGGAACAGGGGTTCGTCGACCGCGCAGCGAAATTCGAACCCTACGCTACGCCGCGCCGGCTTGCGGTCCTTATCGACGGCGTGCGTGACGAGCAGCCAGAGCAAGCGGTCGAACGCAAGGGCCCCGCAGTGAGCGCCGGGCTGGCTCCTGACGGCAAGCCGACCAAGGCGCTCGAGGGCTTCGCGCGATCCTGTGGCGTGGCGGTCGACCAGCTCCAGCGGATGCACGATGGCAAAGCCGAGTACTTTGTATTCCGCACGCGCAAGCCGGGTGAGGCGCTGAGCCAGCACCTTGCGCGCTTCGTGCAGGAGGCGGTCAAGGCACTTCCGATCCCGAAGCTGATGCGCTGGGGTGATCACGACACCGAGTTCGTCCGCCCCGTGCACGGGCTGGTGATGCTGCACGGTGCCAAGATCGTGCCGGGCAAGGTGCTGGGCCTCGCCAGCAGCAACGCGACTCGCGGCCACCGATTCCTGGGGCGCGGTGTCTTGACTATTCCTCGCGCGCAGGACTACACCAAAGTCCTGGCAGAGCAGGGAGCAGTGATCGCCTCTTTCGACGTGCGCGCCGCACGGGCCCGCGGACTGCTGCAACAGCGAGCTGGCAGCGCCAGCCTGGGCGATTACGACGCGCTGCTGAACGAGGTGACGGCGCTGGTGGAAAGCCCGGTTGTCTACGAGGCCCACTTCGACGAGACCTTCCTGGGCGTGCCGCAGGAGTGCCTGATCCTGTCCATGAAGCAGCATCAGAAGTATTTTCCGCTGCTCAATGCCGAGAGCGGCAAGCTGCTCAACCGCTTTTTGATCGTCAGCAATCTCGAGACGAGCAACCCGAAGAACATCATCGCCGGCAACGAGCGTGTGCTGCGCGCGCGGCTGTCGGACGCCCAGTTCTTTTTCGACCAAGACCGCAAGACCACACTGGCCGACCGCGTCGAGCGTCTGAGCAAGGTGGTGTATCACAACAAGCTGGGCAGCCAGCTCGAGCGGGTGCAGCGCATCCGGAAGCTGGCCGGCGCGATCGCGCAGAAGCTGCATGCCGATGTAGAGAAGGCCGAGCGCGCAGCGTGGCTCGCGAAGGCGGACTTGCTCACCGACATGGTGGGCGAGTTCCCCGAGCTGCAAGGCCTGATGGGCCAGTACTACGCTGTGCACGACGGCGAGCCGGTCGCGGTGGCGCGCGCTATCGAGGCGCACTATCGCCCGCGTTTCGCCAACGACACCCTGCCGGAAGACAACATCGGCTGCGCGGTCGCGCTCGCCGACAAGCTCGACACCCTGGTCGGGATCTACGGCATAGGCCTCGTCCCCACCGGCGACAAGGACCCGTTCGGCTTGAGGCGGCAAGCGCTAGGCGCGCTGCGGATACTGTCCGAGCGATCCCTGCCGCTGGACCTGGTGGAATTGCTGCAGCTCGCCAAGCTCAACTTCGCGCCCGGTGTTGTACACGACAGCGTCGCCGTGGACCTGCATGCCTTCATGCTGGAGCGGTTGCGCAACTACTTGCGGGAGCGCGACTTCGCGCAGGACGAAATCGAAGCGGTGGTGAGCCAGAACCCGACGCGGATCGATCAGGTCGTTCCGCGATTGGAAGCCGTGAAGAGCTTCCGTACGCTACCCGAAGCTCAGAGCCTGGCCAGCGCCAACAAGCGCATCCGCAATATCCTCAAGAAGACCACGGTAACGCACAACGAGCCCGACCCGACCATCCTGGAGGAGGCGGCTGAGAAGGATCTCCACGCTGTTACATCACTGCTGTTGCCGCGGGTAAGCTCGCTGTGGGAGAAAGGGGAGTACACCGAGGCGCTGCATGCGCTAGCCGGTGTGCGCAAGGAGGTGGACACCTTCTTCGACCAGGTGCTGGTCATGACCGACGATCCTGCCATCCGCGACAACCGGCTCGCGCTGCTGAGCCGGCTCGAGACCCTGATGAACCAAGTGGCGGATATCTCGAAACTGGCGAACTGACGGCCGGCACGGTTCAGAGATCGCGGATGGCGCCCGGCGGGGTGGATCTGATCTGCTTCAGCAGCGGCGCCATGACCGTGGCGGAGCCGTAAATCAGCGAGGAACGGCCGATCTTCTGGTCGAACTGCTGTGCGATCACGACCAGGTCGCCCTTCTCCCACAGCAGAATCTCGTCTCTGAATGTCCCCGCCATGCCCGAGCGGATGATCACGCTCCAGTCGGTCCCCTCGCCCAGCCTGGCGGCCAGCACCTGCTTCAGGTCGGGGAAGCGGGATTCCGGCAGGTAAACCGTGACCTGCGTCAACAACTGGTCGTCGAACAGAGCCTCCACCGAGGTCACCGGCACGCCGCCAACGCTGTCGAGCGCGCCTGGAAGCGGCCTGCAGCGGCGGACCGCGGCTTCCTTCGAGTCCTGACGACACGCCAGTTCGGCGCCTTCCAGCACGGTGGTGAGCTCGGCGCCGACCAGGTCCGGACCCACGCCATCGAACACGTCGCTGTCGGCAGCCGCAACCGGCGCAAGCACGCAGCAAGCGCAGACCAGCGCACGCCCCAGAGAGAATCTGATCAAAGCCTCCCGAACTCCTTCATCACGTGCTGCTGGCGGCGGCTCACCTGTAGTCGGTCCTCCAGGCCACGCAACTTGACCACCCAGCCGCTTTCCCCACTGTCGTCGCCGCAGCGCTCGAAGCTCTCGATGTGCTCGCGCGCCACCAGGCAGCTGCGGTGGATGCGGACGAACTTCTCCCGGAACTCCTGCTCCAGCCGGCTCAGCGATTCCTCCAGCAGGTGCTCGCGCTCCGCGGTACGGATGGTCACATACTTGAGCTCCGCCCGCATGAACAGGATCTTGTCCACTGGGACCAGGAGCACGCGTCCGCGTTCCTGCACCGACAGGTGCCGGCGGGCATCCGGGGCGATCTGCTGCAGCACGTCCAGGCTGAGCGGGGTGATCGACCGTACCCGCGCCAGGGCCTCGTGCAAGCGCCGCAGCCGGATGGGTTTGAGAAGGTAATCCACCGCGTGCAGCTCGAAGGCCTTGAGCGCATACACGTCGTAGGCAGTGGTAAATATCACCGACGGCGGGTCGGGCAGCTTCTGGATGTGCTGCGCGGCTTCGATGCCGTCCATCTCGGGCATGCGGATGTCGAGCAGCACCACGTCGGCGGGCACCCGTTGCAGCAACTCGATAAGCGCCCGTCCGTTGGCGGCTTCGCCCACCACCTCCAGTGCAAAGCTTGCGGCGCAATCCTCCAGCAGGTCGCGGATACGGCTGCGCGCGGGCGCCTCGTCGTCTACGATCACAACGCGCAGGGCCTGGCCATTCTTGCTCATGTCGTTGTGCTCCGGCGTCTATTCATCGCACCTCCTTCCGGTAGGGGATGACGATATGGACCTGGTAGGCGTCATCGGTGATGCTGCTCTTGAGGCTCGCCTCGGCGTCGAAATGCAGGGACAGCCGCTCGCGGATGTTGGAGAGCGCCATCTTGTTGCCGGCGTGGTGGTTGCCCTCCTTGCGATAAGGATTGCGCAGCACCAGGTGGACCTCGTCGCGGACTTTGTACACGTTGATGTTGATCACACCTGGCTCCGCGGAAGGCTCGATCCCGTGGTAGACGGCGTTCTCCACCAGGGGCTGCAGCACCAGCGGCGGAATGAGCGATTCACCCGGCATGTTCTCGGTGTGCCACTCGACTTTCAGGCGCTCGCCCAGACGCAGTTGCTCGAGATCGAGGTACCGGCGCGTCAGCTCGACCTCCCGCACCAGGGTGGACAGATCCCGGTTGTCCGCCATCAGCACGCGGAACAGGTCGGCCATGTCTTCCAGCGCAGTCTCGGCGCGCTTGGGTTCGTCGCGGATCAGGCTGAGGACAGCGTTGATGCTGTTGAACAGGAAATGCGGGCGGATGCGTGCCTGCAGCGCCTGCAGCCTCGCTTCGGTCAGTGCCGGCGACAGGGCGCGATTGCGCAGGTAGAAGTAGTACAGGATGAACCCGGTGGTGGCGACCGTGAACAGCCAGAAGCGCTCGAGCTGGCCATACGAATCGCCGCCGAAGAAGAACTGGCCGCCGGTGCGCTGCACCGCGGTCACGATGATCAGCTCGACCAACAGGACCGCCAGGATTCCCATGCGATAGTCCAGGCGGCGCAAAATTGGGCTCAAGGCCGCCAGCACGAGGATACTCAGCAGCACCGCGGGCTGCACCGGAGCGGATAGTTCCAGGAACCGCGGCAGCGCACCGCGCCAGCTATCCGACTGGCACAGCGCAACGAAGGCTGACAGCGCCAGCACGATGAGGACGATGCGCAGGATCACGCCCAGATTGCGGAAGTCCGGCAACGCGTCCCGATGGACGTTTTGATTTATACTCTTCACCGCTCCAAATGCCTGTCTGAACGGGTTTTTTGGGCCATACCGGGCCCCCGAAGCTGTAGCGGAGCACAGGATATGCCAGCCGCGGCTGGTACAAGATACGCCTCCCGTTGCGCCTTTCGGCTCCGCCGCCAACATCTCGCCGCGCCTGTAGCCCGTGCAAACCGACGATCCTGACAACAACGCCTGGTCCGGCCGCTTCAGCGAGCCGGTCGACGAACTGGTCAAGCACTTCACCGCATCGGTGAGCTTCGACCAGCGCCTGGCGGAGTTCGACATCCAGGGCTCGCTGGCGCACGCGCGCATGCTCGCCAAAACCGGTGTGCTCTCGGCGCAGGATTTCGCCGACATCGAGCGCGGCCTGCGGCAGATCCTGGAAGAAGTGCAGGCCGGGCGGTTCCCCTGGTCGGTGGACTTGGAGGACGTGCACCTCAACATCGAGAAACGGCTCACCGATCTGGTTGGTACGGCGGGCAAGCGGCTCCACACGGGGCGTTCGCGCAATGACCAGGTAGCCACCGACGTGCGCCTGTGGCTGCGCGCCGCGCTCGACGTGATCGACCTGCTGATCCGCGCGCTGCAGATCCAGCTGGTGGACCTGGCCGAGCGGCATGCCGACACCGTGATGCCCGGATTCACCCACCTGCAAGTGGCACAGCCGGTCACCTTCGGGCACCACTTGATGGCCTACTACGAGATGCTCAGACGCGACCGTGGCCGACTCGCGGACTGCCGCCGGCGCCTGAACCAGCTGCCGCTCGGCGCGGCAGCGCTGGCCGGCACCAGCTATCCGATCGACCGCGAGATGGTGGCGCGCGAGCTGGGCTTCGACGGCGTATGCCTCAATTCGCTGGACGCGGTCTCGGATCGCGACTTCGCTATCGAGTTCGCCGCCGGCGCGGCACTGCTCATGACCCACCTGTCGCGCCTGTCCGAGGAGCTGATCCTGTGGATGAGCCCGCGCTTCGGCTTCATCCAGCTGGCCGACCGCTATTGCACCGGCTCCTCCATCATGCCGCAGAAGAAAAACCCGGACGTGCCGGAGCTGGTGCGCGGAAAGGCCGGGCGCGTGTACGGCCATCTGGTCGCGCTGCTCACCCTGATGAAGGCGCAGCCGCTGGCCTACAACAAGGACAACCAGGAGGACAAGGAGCCGCTGTTCGATGTGGTGGACACGCTGATCGACAGCCTGCGCGTGTTCGCCGGCATGATGGGCGGGCTGACGGTCGATGCGCAGGCCATGCGGCGCGCAGCCTCGGAAGGCTACGCTACCGCGACCGATCTCGCGGACTATCTGGTCAAGAAGGGCTTGCCCTTCCGCGAGGCGCACGAAGCGGTCGCGCGCGCGGTCCGGATCGCCTCGGAGCAAGGGCTCGATCTGGCGGCGCTCCCCCTGGCCGAGCTGCAGGGCTTCTCGCCTTTGATCGCCGACGACGTGTTCGAGGTTCTGACGCTGGACGGGTCGCTGCGTGCGCGCAACCACATCGGTGGGACTGCGCCGGATCAGGTGCGCTCGGCGGTCGTACGAGCGCGAGACGAGCTGACTTCGTGATGGTGCTCCGGACGCCCCGGCCAAACGCGATGGCCAGTTACACCCAACTCCGTCATCCGGGACGTGCGGGCCGTTAGCCGAGCGCGCGATCCGGGATCCAAGGTGACGAGATCGGGCCGGTGCGATGGCTGTAAACCACCCCTGGCCCGCGATTGCTGAATCCATCGAGCACGCCACCGGCGTGCCATTCGTCGTCGAACGCTCCAACCCGGTCGGCGGCGGCTGTATCAACCAGGGCTTCGAGCTGCAAGGCGGCGGGCGCGAGTTCTTCGTCAAGCTCAACACCGCCCCAAGCCTTGCGACGTTCGAGGCCGAAGCGGCGGGCTTGGAAGAGATCGGCGCCACCAGGACCGTGCGCGTGCCACGCCCAGTGTGCGCTGCAGCCGATACCTTCCACGCGTGGCTGGTACTGGAACACCTGCCGCTGTCCACGAACGGCGGCAGGGGGATGGCCGCTCTGGGCGAACGGCTGGCGGCCATGCATCGCGCCACGCGGGACCGCTTCGGATGGAGGCGCGACAACACCATCGGCTCCACGCCGCAGGTCAACATGCAGCTCTCGGACTGGGTCGAGTTCTGGCGGCGGCACCGACTCGGCTATCAGCTCGATCTGGCGGCGCGCAACGGCTATCGCGGCGCACTTCAAGACAAAGGAGCGCAACTGCTCGAGCGGCTCCCGCAGTTTTTCAAAGGGTATCGGCCGGCAGCCTCGCTGCTGCATGGCGATCTCTGGGGCGGCAATGCGGCGGTGACAGCCGGCGGTGAGCCGGTCATCTTCGACCCCGCGGTCTACTACGGCGACCGGGAAGCCGACCTGGCCATGACGACGCTGTTCGGCGGTTTTACACCGGCGTTCTACCGCGCCTACGAGACGCAATGGCCGCTGGACCCCGGCCATCGCGAACGGCACGAACTGTACAACCTGTATCACGTGCTGAACCATCTGAACCTGTTCGGTGGCGGTTATCGCGCACAAGCCGAGGGGATGATCGATCGGCTGCTTGCCGCGCTGCGCGGTTGAGAAAAGCCCCCCGAGCTGCTAGTGTCCTGTCCCACTGATTCGTGGGACAACTCCCGCAGTCGAGAGCTAGCGTCCAGTCGGAGCCGTTTCCGGCTGGATTTTTTCCGGTCCGAGATTTCACACAACGATAGGGGGAGAGAGCCATGGGCCATCGCTCGTTCCGGCGCGCGCGCCTGGTTGCGCTGACGCTGTTGTGCGGTGTAGCAACGGCGGCTCACGCCGAAGACCGCAAGACCATCCGCATCGGTTTCGTCACCTTTCTCTCCGGCCCCGCGGCCGGGCCGTTCGGTGTGCCTGCCAAGCTGGCGGCCGAGGCATTGGTCGAGTCCTTGAACGCGGGCAAAGCCCCGCCCCCTTACAACACCAAGGGCTTCGGCGGCACCCCGCTCGAGCTGGTGATCATCGACGAGGCGGGCGGCGCCACCAAGCAGGTGAGCGAGTACCGCAACCTGGTCGAACGCAGCGACGTCGACTACGTGATCGGCTACATCTCGAGCGGCGACTGCCTGGCGATCGCGCCGGTGGCCGAAGAGATGAAGAAGATCACGGTCCTGTTCGACTGCGGCACGCCACGCATCTTCGAAGATGCCAGTTACAAGTACGTTTTCCGCACGCGGCCGCACGCCACGATGGATGCAGTGGCTGCGGCGCTGTACCTGGTCGAGACGCGCCCGAACGTGACGGCCTATGGCGGCATCAACCAGAACTATGCCTGGGGCCAGGACTCCTGGAACGACTTCAGTGCCACCATGGGAGTGCTCAAGCCCGACGCCAAGATCACGACCTCGCAGATGCCCAAGTTCGGTGCCGGCCAGTACGGCGCCGAGATCTCCACGCTGCTCTCGAGCGGCTCGGACGTGATCCATTCCAGCCTGTGGGGCGGCGATCTCGAAGCCTTCATGCTGCAGGCCACGCCACGCGACCTGTTCAAGAAGAGCCAGCTGATACTGGTAGCCGGCGAACCCTACTTGCACCGGTTGAGCGACAACATGCCCGACGGCACGATCGTCGGGGCGCGCGGCACTCATGGGGTATTCGCGCCCAGCTCGCCGCTGAAGACCTGGCTCGAGTCCATCTACAAGCCAAAGTCCGAGGGCATCAGTCCGAACTACCCTGCCTACAGCACGGCGCTCGGCTTTCTCGGGCTGAAGGCTGCCTACGAGAAGGCGAAGATCGCCAAGCTGCAGTCGGCCATACCCATGGGTGCGAACAAAGGTGTGAAGGAAGAGATGGAGAAGGCCTACCAGGTTGGGCCGAGCGAGGACGAGATCATCGCGGCTTTCACCGGGCTTACGTTCGATTCGCCCAGCGGCAAGATAACCCTGGGTCTGGGCAAAGGACATCAGGCGGAGTCCGGCACGGCCTATGGGACCACCAAGCTGGTGAACGGGAAGGTGACCGTGATCAACATCAGGCAGTATCCGGCGCAGCGCGTGCAGCCACCGGAGGGGATGCTCAGCGCCGACTGGATCAAGTCGGGCATGAAGCCGGGCAAGTAGCACGAGCCCGCATTCGGTCTGTCCATGAGCCAGCTGCCTGCCGTCATCATCGACGGCATACTCTACGCCTCCTGGATGTTCATCATCGCCGTCGGGCTCACGCTCATCTACGGCGTGATGAAGATCCTCAACGTCGCCCACGGCAGCCTGTATGCGCTGGGGGCCTATACGGGCAGCACGTTCGCCGGCTATTGGCTGTCGCAGGGCCATGCCCCGCTGGGCAGCTACGGCGTTTTGCTGGTGGCGGCGATCGTGGTGGGCTTGATCGCGGGTCCGCTCATCGAGCGTGGGCTGCTGCGCTTCATGTACGGGCGCGACGAGGTCGTGCTGGTGCTGGTCACCTATGCCCTGTTCCTGATCCTGGAAGACTTCACCAAGCTGCTATTCGGCGTCGATCCCATCCTGGTATCGCAGCCGTACAGCTTGCTCGGCAACATGGAGATGGGCTCGCTCATCTACCCGGTCTACAGCCTGGTGCTGGTGGCCGTGTCGGTGCTGGTCGGCGTGGCGCTGGCGCTAGTGCTCAACCGCACGCGCCAGGGCAAGATCCTGCGCGCAGTGATCCACGACCGCGAAATGAGCACAGCGGTCGGCATCAATGTCTCGCGCGTATACCTGGTCACGTTCACCGTCGGCGCGATGCTGGCGGCGCTGGGTGGAGCCCTCACTGCTCCCACCACGTCGGTGCAGCCGGGCATCGGAGCGGAGGTGATCGTGCTCGCCTTCGCCATCGTCGTCGTGGGCGGGCTGGGAAGCCTCGGCGGAGCGGCCGTCGGCGCGCTGCTGGTCGGCCTGGTCCGCTCCGGGGCCGTGCACTACCGGCCCGAAGTGGAACTGTTCAGCGTGTATGTCGTGATGGCAGTGGTGCTCATCGTCCGGCCCAAGGGGCTGTTCGCCGCTCCTGAAGTGCGCAAGATCTGATGCAGCGCGATCCCACTCTGCCGCTGCTGTTTGCCGCATTGGTCGTATTGCTCGCGCTCGGGCCGTTCCTGCCACAGTGGGCGCTGTCGTTCGTCAGCGTTGCGCTGTACCTGGGCATCGTGGTGCTCGGCATGGCGCTGATGATGCGGACCGGTCTCGTTTCCTTCGGCCAGGGGCTCTACTACTGCCTGGGGGCATACGCTGCCGGCACGCTGGACCATTTCTACAAGTTGTCCGATCTGCTGCTGATGGTGATTGCGGGTGCTCTGGTCGCCGCGCTCGTCGCCCTGATTCTGGGCTTTCTGCTGTCCAAGTATCGCGACATCTTCTTCGCCATGCTCAGCCTGGCTTTCTCGATGATCCTGTACGGGTTGCTGGTGAAGACCTCAGAGCTGGGCAGCACGGACGGCTTCGGCTTGTCGGTCAAGACCTTCGCGGGCATTCCGCTCACCCACGGGTGGGTGCGCTATTCCATCTATGCGTTCAGCGCAGTGCTTGCGGCGATCTTTACGGCCGGCATTCACCGCTACCTCAACTCCCACCTGGGCCGACTCGCTGGCGCCATCCGTGACAACGAATTGCGGGTGGAGTACATGGGCGCCTCGGTACGGCGGGTCATCCACCTCAACTACGTCATTGCCGCGGCGCTGGCCGGCGTCGGCGGCGCGCTCATGGCAGCCACGATCGGCCACGTCGACCCCGAAACCACCGCCAACTGGACCACCTCCGGCGAGTTCGTCTTCATCGCCATCTTGAGCGGGACGGGCAGCGTGCTGGCGCCCTTTCTGGGCGCAGGCATCTTCGAAGCGGTGCGCACCTTCGCGTTGCAGTATTTCCCGAACACCTGGCAGATGACGTTGGGCATCACCATGTTACTGGTCATCATGTTTCTCCCGGGCGGACTGTGGTCGGTGTTCGGCCTGCGCCGCAGGAGCACCTGACATGGCGTGCATCCTCGAGGCGCGCAACCTCAACAAGAGCTTCGGTGCAGTGACCGCGGCGGCGGACATCAACGCGCGCATCGAGCAAGACAGCATCGTCGGACTGATCGGCAGCAACGGAGCCGGCAAGACGACCTTCATCAACATGGTTACCGGCTATCTCACACCCACCTCCGGGCAGATCCTGTATCAGGACCGCGACATCACCGGCATGCCTCCGCGGGAGATCACACGGCTGGGTATCTGCCGCTCGTTCCAGATCCCGCAGCTGTTCAACACGCTGGCGGTGGGCGAGAACCTGATGGTGGGCGTGGGCATCGCTGCCCGCTCGTCGCGCGCGGCGCACGGCCAGGAGAGAGGCGCGGAACAGAGCACGCTAGTCGAGCAATTAATCGAGCGGTTCAACCTCGGTGGCTATCGCACCCAGGCCGCCGGGCTGCTGCCCGAGGGTGTGCGCAAGCTGCTGGACATTGCCATGGCGGTGGCGGGACGCCCGCGCGTGCTGCTGCTGGATGAGCCCACCAGCGGCGTATCGGCGGATGAGAAGTTCCGGCTGATGGACATGGTGATGGGTGCTCTCAAGACGGCAGGGGTAACGGTGCTGTTCGTCGAGCACGACATGGACATCGTCAGCCGCTACACGCACCGCATCCTGGCATTCTATGAAGGCCGGATCATCGCGGACGGCGATCCACAGACGGTGCTGCGCGACGCCGAGGTGCGCCGCTATGTCATCGGCGAGCAGATCCACGCCCCCGCAACCAAGGAGACCGCCGGTGCTGCGGATTGAAGGCCTGGATGTGGCGATCGGCCCGGTCGGCATCCTGCGCAACGTCAACATGGAGCTGGCGAAGGCCAAGTTCACCGGACTGATCGGGCGCAACGGCGCAGGCAAGACCACTTTGATGCGCTCCATCATGGGCATCCTGAGAGCGCGCAACGGCTCGATCCATTTCGACGGCACCACGCTCGACCCGCTGCCCACGCATATGCGTGCGCGCGGTGGCATCGGCTACATGCCGGAGGACCGGCGGCTGGTACCCACCCTCACGGTGGAAGAGAACGTGCTGATCCCGGCCTGGGCATCGGGGCAGCCCGAGATCCAGGCGCGGTTGGCAAAGGTCTACGAGATGATCCCCGAGGTCCAGGCATTCTCCGGGCGCAAGGCCATGCAGCTCTCGGGGGGCCAGCAGAAGCTGGTGGCACTTGCCCGTGCACTCATGTGCGGCACCAGGATGCTGCTGCTGGACGAACCGTTCGAAGGCGTTGCCCCGGTCCTGGCGCGGCGTCTGGCCGAAGTCATCGCGGGTTTGAAGCAGGAGGGCCTGTCGATCCTGCTGACCGAGTCCGACCTGTCCCACTCGAAGGAGTTGCTGGACGCTCTGTTCACCATCGACCGCGGGGAGGTGCGCCCCGCGCCGCTCTGACGCGGCCCTCCCTTGCAGTCGGGAGATGAAGACTGAAGTTCGGCGGAGCCTAGTCCTCGCTGACCACGAGGTCGACTTTCCCGCTCGGGTCGACACGGTAGCAGTTGGTCGGCAGCGCCCGTTTCAGCCCACCGACCTCCGCAGCCTGGCCGACGCGCTGCTTCACTTTGCCATTTGGGTTGGTCGCCCCTCCCGGCGCGTCCGGCGCACCTTCGTACAACTGCCCGCCGTACGGCGGATCGGTAAACCAGTAGCTGCCGTCCGGATGCGGGACGATGTCATTAGGCGAGTTGAACCGCTTGCCGTTGTACGAGTCCGCGATCACGGTCACCGAGCCGTCGAGCTCGTAGCGCACTACTCGTCGCGTCAGGTGCTCGCACGAGAGCTGGCGGCCCTGGAAGTCGAACGTGTTGCCGTTGCTGTTGTTCGACGGCATGCGAAATACGGTCACGCGACCGTCGTCCTCGAGCCAGCGCAACTGCCGGTTGTTCGGGATGTCGCTCCAGTCCAGATAGCGCCCCTCTGCGCTCCATGCCGGAGCCTCCGAATCTGAACTCCTCCTAGGTTTGCGTTCTTGAGTTTGAGGCCCCTCCACCATGAACCGGCGGCCGCCGCGGCCCTGCGAGGTGACGCGCTGTTGGTTCGGCTGCACGGCTTCCGAGGAAGGCCCGCATGCCATCGCATGCCGGCCTATCCTCGCGCCGTTTACTGTCAGCTCAGCGCAAAACCCACTGCGTTGACGTAGATGGCGTAGATCGACGTGCTGCCCGTCATGAACAAGCGGTTGCGCTTGGTGCCGCCGAAAGCCAGGTTGGAGATCACTTCCGGCGTATGCAAGAACGCGATCGCGTCACCGTTCGGCGCATGCACGCGCACGCCGTTCGTGTCTGGACCGCCCCAGCCCCAGCCGCACCAGACGTTGCCGTCGGTGTCGCAGCGAATGCCATCCGTGAAGCCCGGCCGGAAGTCCGCGAACTGCTTGCCGCCGCTGACGCCGGTTCCGTTGTTCGTTACGTCGAACACCATGATGTTGGCGGGGAACTGCGGCCCGTCGGTTGCACCGGTATCCACGACGTAGACCTTCTTGAAGTCGGGAGAGAAGCAGATGCCGTTCGGGCGCTTCATCGATTCGACCATCACCGTCGCCTTCCCGCTTGGATCCAACCGATACACGCGGGTGGGCAGCTCGAATTCGGCCTTGTGCCCCTCGTAGGGCCCCAGAATGCCGTAGCCCGGATCGGTGAACCAGATCGACCCATCGGCGTGGACTGCCGCATCGTTGGGTGCATTGAGCTTCTTGCCCTGGAAGTTGTCGATCAGGACGGTCCAGGTGCCGTCGTACTCACGGCGGCGGACCCGGCGCGTATCGTGTTCCAGAGCGATCAGGCGGCCCTGGTTGTCGCGCGTGTGCCCGTTCGCATAGCCGGACTCGGTCTGGAACACGCTCACGTGGCCGTCATCCTCGGACCAGCGCAAGATACGGTGATTCGGAATATCGCTCCAGAGCAGGCAGCCCCAGTCGCCCATCCACACCGGGCCTTCGCACCACAGCGCGGCGTTGTTGCCCATCCCGTGCCAGATGCGCTGCAGGGTCGCGTTGCCTTGCCGTCCGCTGAAGCGCTTGTCCAGGACTTCAAATGCGGGCTCAGGATAGGTGACCGGGGTTTCTCCGGTCCAATCGCGGTCCCTGGCAAACTTCTCGAGGGCCATGGCATCGGTTGCCACCGCAGCCGTGGTCGCGGCCGCTGCTGTCAGGAATGTACGTCTGCTGATTTCCATCTGAACTCCTCCATCAGGGTGGGTATATTTGATTATCGGGAAGACTTCTCGCGCGTGGACAACCGCTCCCCTCAACGGTTTGAGCACGATGCGTTGATGCTGTCCGCTCCAGCAATCAGAGGTGAGGTTACAACATCTGCACCAATGTTTCACCTTGCAATACGGGCTGAAAGCGGGGTCTACGCTGGCGCACCGTTGCGGTGGTGGTGCTGGAACCTCGGCTTGGCCGGGTTGCGGCAGGATCGGCGGCGCGATGTGACTTGTGCAGGGCTAGAATTGGTCAATCCGAGACCGCCTCTCATGCGACAGGATCTTCCATTTCGCCTTACACCCGTTCGAGACCTGCTGCAGCGGCTGATGCTGCTACGCAGCGTGCTGGTGGTTGCGCTGGGCGTTGCGCTGGGCGTCGCCAGTCTGGTTCTGGAGCTCGACCTGGCCTGGGGCTGGATGCTGTTCATTCTGCTTCTACTGGCTGCCGCCAACGTCGTGACACACTTGCGGGTGCGGCGTCCGGGCCCGATCCAGGAGGGGGAGGTGTTCTTCCAGCTGCTGTTCGACGTGGGCGCCCTGTCCGGCCTGTTGTATCTGAGCGGTGGCTCCACCAACCCGTTTGTATCGCTGTACCTGCTGCCGCTTGTGATCGCCGCCACCACTTTGCCGGGACGCTACGCCTGGGCCATGGCCGGAGTGACGGCGACCTGCTACGCCCTGTTGTTCTTCTCCCATGTGCCGCTCACGGAGATGCATTCCGCCCACGACGGCCCCGGCTTTCAGCTCCATCTGGTCGGCATGTGGGTCAACTTCGTACTGAGCGCCGGGATCATCGCCTTCTTCGTGGCGCGCATGGCCCAGGCGATTCGCCTGCGTGACGCCGAGCTCTCCCGTCACGAGGAACAGGCCCTGCGCAATGAACGCATCGTCGCGCTCGGCACACTGGCGGCTGGCGCCGCTCATGAGCTCGGCACGCCGCTGTCGACGATGGCGGTGGTCCTGGGCGAGATGACGCGAGACCACGCGGGGCAGCCCGAGCTCGCCGACGACATTGCCACGCTGCGCAGCCAAGTGGAGGCCTGCAAGCACACCATCACGCGTATGGTCGCCGCCGCCGGCCAGGCCCGGGCGGAGGGCGGCACCGCGCAGCCGGTGGACCAGTTCGTGCAGGAGACGCTCGAGCGCTGGCGTCTCATCCGGCCCGCGGTGAGCCTGGCCGAGCGGCTGGTCGGCCCAGCGCCCGCGCCCAGCATCCTGACCGAGCAGACCCTGCGGCAAGCGATCGTGAACCTGCTCAACAATGCCGCGGACGCCTCGCCCGACAGCGTGGAGCTCGATTGCAACTGGGACCGCGATCGGCTGCGGCTGGAAATCCGCGACCGCGGGCCGGGCTTGAGCCCCGAGGCCGAGAATCGGGCCGGACGAGGTTTCTTCAGCACCAAGCCAGCAGGCGAGGGTAACGGCATCGGTCTGTTGCTGGCGCGTGCCACTCTCGAACGCCTGGGCGGCCGGTTGAGCCTGCAACCACGCACCGGGGGCGGTGTGTCCACGCTAGTCGAGCTGCCTCTGCGCACCCTCACACCGGAGCGTTCAAGCGACACCGTCCCGGGAGCGCAGGCGTGAGCGACGCACCATCGCTGCTTCTGGTGGACGACGATGTCACGTTCTGCGAGGTTATGCGGCGCGCGCTGACTCGCCGCGGCTATCGCGTCACGCTGGCGCACGGCGTGAACGAAGCCCTGGCGTCGGCCCGGACCGAGCCTCCGGCCTACGCCGTCGTCGACCTCAATATGCCGGGCGACTCAGGGTTGACTCTTATCCCGCACTTCAAGACATTGTCCGGTCATGTGCGGATCGTCGTGCTGACCGGTTACGCCAGTGTGGCTACCGCGGTGGAGGCGATCAAGCTCGGCGCGACCCACTACCTGGCCAAGCCGGTGGACGCCGACGAGGTCGTCGCCGCCTTCGGACGAGACGCAGGCGATCCGCAGGCACCGGTGTCGGCACAACCGCTGTCGATCGACCGTCTGGAGTGGGAACACATCCAGCGCGTGCTGACCGACAACGACGGCAACGTCTCGGCGACGGCCCGCAGTCTCAAGATGCACCGCCGCACGCTGCAACGAAAGCTGTTCAAGCGGCCCGCACGCTGAGCCACCTCAGCTGACTTGCCAGGCGTGCGACAAGATGTCGCATCCAGTCAGTGCGAGTCATGTACTAAGCTCCAGCAATAGAGTCGCCAAACTGCGGCAGCAAGCTGCGGTCGATGTCGATCAGGCGCCGAATCCGCGGCCTTGGCCCGTCCACTCACTGGAACCGATCCATGACTTTCGTTCGCATCGCGAGTCTCCTCGCTGTTGCCAGCCTCACGCCAGCCGGAGCGCTGCTGCGACATTTCGCCACATTCTTACACTAACCTTACACAGCTATTCTCTCGTTCTGGTTCGAAGAAGGAGGGACAGCGATGCAACGTCGACTCGCCGCGGCCATCATCGCGCTCGCCTGGCCAATGGCCGCGGACGCGGGATGCGGCAGCGCCTTCTGCACGGTCAATACCGACTGGGCCATTCAGGGTGAATGGACCGAGCCCGGCGGCAAGATCGATCTGCGCTACGAGTTCATCGACCAGGACCAGCCGCGCGCCGGCGCCGAGAAAGTGGCGGTCGGCCAGGTTCCTCAGCAACACGACGAGGTCCGCACCATCAACCGCAACTGGATCGGTCAGTTCGATTACAACTTCGACGCGCACTGGGGTGTTATCGCGAGCCTGCCGCTGATCAGCCGCGACCATCAGCACATTCACAATCATCACGACGAAAAACTCCCGGAGGAGTGGCACTTCACGCAGATCGGGGACGCCCGCGTGCTGGGCCGTTACCAGTTCGCTCTGCACAGCGAGGCGCCCAGCGCGGTCGGGTTCTCTCTGGGGGTGAAGTTGCCCACTGGCAAGTTCGATGTGACCAACGACGAAGGCGAGGAAGCGGAGCGCACGCTGCAACCAGGCAGCGGCACCACCGACTTGCTGGCCGGCATGTTCTGCAACCGCGTGCTGGGACAACTGGGGTCGGTCTTCGTGCAGGCGCGCTTCGAGAGCGCAACCAACAGTCGTGACGAGTTCCGCCCGGGAGACCGCGCCTTCTTCGACCTCGGCTATCGCTACCCGCTCACCTCCCGGCTCGCATTGCAGGTACAGCTCAATGCCGTGCTGAAGGAACGCGACCGGGGCAACAACGCCGAGCCCGAAGACAGCGGCGGCAAGTACCTCTTCCTCACGCCCGGCGTGAGCTACAACGTTACCCGTAGCATCCAGGTGTATGGCTTCGTTCAGCTGCCGCTCTATCAATACGTGAACGGCGTGCAGCTCACCGCCGACTGGGCCGCTCTGGCGGGAGCGAGCTGGCGCTTCTGAACGCGGCGGGGTTGAGCCGTGCGGGCATGGATGGCCTACTATGCGTCATCGGTGAGGCTCCCATGAAACCGCTCGTATTCGGATTGCTGCTGCTCGGGGCTGGCATTGCCTGCGCTGCCGACGACCAACCCACCCGTCACGAGCACGACCGCGGCGGATGCGACGGCTTCTCCTGGGACATGGCGCGGGAGCTCAACCTGCTACGGGCGGCGCCCTTTGCCCTGGACGCGCTGGCGGCAACAGACCCGGAGCCGAAGTACACACCGCTCGACCGGCGCCTCGATCTCACGCTGAAGCCTGCCGGCGAGGTCAAGTTGTTGTTGGCGCCGGGCCGGGACCCTGGCGCGGAAAGCTACGCCGGGCTGCTCCCTCTGGTGGTCCCGCGCATGAGCACCTACCGCATTTCGTCGGATCAGCGCCTGTGGATCGACGTGGTCGGCCCCGCGGGCGCGGTCAAGTCGACCAAGTTCACGATGCAGCCCGGCTGCGATAAGCTGCACAAGAGCGTAGCGTTTCACCTCGAGCCCGAAACCCAATACTGGATCCAGCTGTCGGGCAGTCCGGCTTCGAATCCAGTCCTGCTCATCACCCTCGACCGCTGAACGCGGTCGTCTCGCCAGTTCCCACCCTCCGGGTTAAACTGGTGCCCGCTCCAGGCGTCCCTGGAGCATTTTCAGCGCAATTCCACCCGTCCCCTGGGATTCCGGCGAGGCTCCCCATGCCCGCGAAAAACCTCCTGGAACTCATCGGCAACACGCCGATGCTCGAGCTCAGCCGCTTCGATGCCGGCTTGTGCCGGCTGTTCGTCAAACTCGAGAACCAGAACCCGGCCGGCTCGATCAAGGACCGCATCGGGCTGTCCATGATCGAAGCCGCGGCACGCGAGGGCAAGCTCGCGCCCGGCGGCACCATCGTCGAGGCGACTGCCGGCAACACCGGCCTGGGGCTGGCGCTGGTGGCGGCGCAGAAGGGCTACAAGCTGATTCTCGTCGTACCGGACAAGATGGCGCGCGAGAAGATCTTCCATCTCCGCGCGCTCGGCACCGAGGTCATGCTGACGCGCTCCGACGTGGGCAAAGGTCATCCTGAGTACTACCAGGACATCGCGGAGCGTGTCGCGAAGGAAACCGGCGCCTTCTTCGTCAACCAGTTCGCCAACCCGGCCAACCCCGATGCGCACGAGAAGACCACCGGCCCCGAGATCTGGGAGCAGATGGAGCACGACGTGGACGCGGTGGTGTGCGGCGTCGGCTCGGGCGGAACGCTGGCCGGCCTGTCGCGCTTCTTTGCGCGCGTCTCGCCCGACACCGAGATGGTGCTGGCCGATCCGGTCGGCTCGGTGCTATGCGACTACGTAAAGACCGGCCAGTATGGGCAAGCCGGCAGCTGGGTGGTGGAAGGCATCGGCGAGGACTTCATCCCCTCCGTCGCCGACCTCTCGCGCGTGAAGTCGGCCTACTCCATCAGCGATGCGGAGAGCCTGATTACCGCACGCGACTTGCTCAAGAGGGAGGGGATCCTGGGCGGATCGTCCTCCGGCACGCTGGTGGCGGCTGCACTGCGCTATTGCAAGGAACAGAAGAGACCGAAGCGAGTCGTAACGTTCGTCTGCGACACCGGCAACAAATATCTGTCCAAGATGTTCAACGATTACTGGATGGTGGATCAGGGCTTCCTCAAGCGCGACAGCTATGGCGACCTGCGCGACATCATCAGCCGCCGCGCCGACGAGCTCGCGGTGGTGAGCATAGGACCTGAAGACAGGCTCATGACGGCTTATGCGCGCATGAAGCTCTACGACATCTCGCAGATCCCGGTCATGGAGGGCGATCAGGTCATCGGCCTGATCGACGAATGGGATCTGCTGCTGGCGGTGCAAGACGACCCGGCGAAGTTTCGTGAGCCGGTGCGCAGCGCCATGACTCAGCACCTCGAGACGGTCGGCCTCACGACGCCGCTGGCATCGCTGATGAACACATTCAAGCAGGGCTACGTCGCAATCGTAGTGGATCAGGGGAAGTTCTGGGGCCTGATCACGCGCATCGACGTGCTCAACTATCTCCGGCACAAGGCACCATGACCGACAAACCACCCTCAGTTCGACCCCCTCCCATCAAAGGAGAGAAAGGCTCTTTCGGATTCGCGACCCGTGCCATTCACGCGGGCCAGACGCCCGATCCGACGACGGGCGCAGTGATGCAGCCCATTTACGCCACCTCCACGTTCAAGCAGTCCTCCCCCGGCGTGCACACAGGCTACGAGTACGCGCGCACGCAAAACCCCACACGGATGGCGTTCGAGCGCTGCATTGCCGACCTGGAGAGCGGTACGCACGCCTATGCCTTCTCGTCCGGGCTGGCGGCAAGCAGCACCGTCCTGGAGCTGCTGGACGCGGGCAGCCACATCGTGGCGGTGGACGACATGTACGGCGGGAGCTGGCGGCTGTTCGAACAGGTACGCAAGCGCTCCATGGGGCTGCGGGTGAGCTATGCCGATCCAGGGGTGGCGGGCTCGCTCGCGAAGGCGCTGCAGCCGGACACCAGGATGATCTGGGCGGAGACACCTTCCAATCCGCTGCTCAAGGTCACCGATCTGCACGAAGTGGCGCAGATCGGCAAGGAGCGCGGCATTCTCACTGTCGTGGACAACACCTTCGCCTCGCCCTGGCTGCAGCGCCCGCTGGAGCTCGGCGTCGATCTGGTCGTGCATTCGGTTACCAAGTACATCAACGGCCATTCGGACATGGTGGGCGGCGTCGTCGTTGTGCGAGACCGCCAGGATCTGGCGGACAAGCTGGAGTTCATGCAGAATGCAATCGGCTCGATCCTCGATCCGTTTTCCAGCTTCCTCGCCTTGCGCGGAGTCAAGACGCTGCCCCTGCGCATGCGGCAGCACTGCGGCAACGCGATGCACCTGGCGACCTGGCTCAAGTCACAACCGAAGGTCGAGCGCGTCGTCTATCCAGGCCTGCCCAACCATCCCCAGCACCTGCTCGCCGCCAGGCAGATGAGCGGCTTCTTCGGCGCCATGATCGCGGCGTACCTGAAGACCGACATGGCCGGCATCCGCCGCGCGCTGGAGGCGTGCAAGGTGTTTACGCTGGCGGAAAGCCTGGGCGGCGTGGAGAGCCTGGTGGGCCACCCGGTGACGATGAGCCACGGGTCGCTGCCAGTGGAGCGACGCGCGCAGTTGGGCATCACTGACAACCTGGTGCGCTTGTCGGTGGGGATCGAGGATCTGGACGACCTGATCGCCGATCTCGAGCAGGCGTTGGCCGCGGTCTGATCTAGCCTGGATAATTCATGAAGACGCCCCCGAAGATAACGAAGGTCGCGCGCGCTGAAGCTGGTGAGCGATTCAGACCGGGTACAAGGGGTTGCGCCGGGCTACTCGGGCGCTGGCGGCCGATTTGCGGCCATTTGCGGCTCGACTGTCTTGCCGATAAAGTGATCTATCGGCTGCGCCAGTCGAGCCACAACTGACTCGCAACTCGACTCGCCATCATCCCGAGTCCCTCATGAATTATCCAGGCTAGAGTCAGCTCAATGGCCGCGTTGCTTCGCCCACGCCTGATCTACCTTGCCGTCTTCCTGGCTTGCGCAGGGCTGATGGCCTTCGGCCTGTACTTGCAGCATGCAAAAGGCCTCGAGCCCTGCCCGCTGTGCATCCTGCAGCGCTACGCATTCGTCCTGACGGGAGTGATCGCCCTGGTCGCTGCGCTCCACAACCCCGGTCAGCTTGGCCGCTGGATCTACAGCGCGCTGCTGGTCCTGTCCGCAGGCACCGGCGCGGTGATCGCCGGACGCCAGACGTGGCTGCAGCACAACCCGCCCAATGTGCTCGACTGCGGGCCCGATCTCGCCTATATGCTGGAGTCTTTTCCGCTCTCCGCGGTGCTGCCCAAAGTGTTCAAGGGCGAGGGTGACTGCGCCAAGGTAACCTGGACGTTCCTCGGCCTGTCCATCGCCGAATGGGCCCTGGTATGGTTCATCGTCTTCATCGTCGCTGCGGCAATCGCCTCGGCAACGCGGCGCAGGACGGCCTGACCCGAGGTAAGCGCTTTACCTCGGCACGATTTCCTGCAATCGGGCTTCGCGGCGAGGCTCGCCTCCTCCACCGGCTCCGTATTCCAAAACATGGCGCCTTCGCCATCTACCGACAGCGTGATCGTCTCCGGCTTGTCGGGACTCGTCTGAGTGCTCGCCCGCGGCAGATCTACTTTCACCGCGTGAGTCAACAGTGGAGCCGTGATGATGAAAATGATGAGCAGGACCAGCATCACGTCCGCCAGCGGAGTGGTGTTGATCTCGGACATGGGGCGAGCAGCGTCTGCCCCCCCACTCGAGCCGCGCGGTGACGCGCCCGATGGCGTTGCGCAATTGGCGCGTGACGAATTCGCTGAATTCGAGGCTCTCGCCCAGGACCTTCTGCCCCTGGCGCTGGAAATGCCCCAACGCACGCTGCGCCGACGCCGCAAGAGATGCGAACGGCTCGTTCTCTCCGCCGTTCGCGCCGGCTCGGCGGGCAGCTCCACCGGAGGTGGAGGCTGTGCCACCGGCATAGCCTGCGGGAGGGGTCGGATTTCCGGCACTGGTAGGGTTGGAGCGACCGTGATGCGCTCGGGCTCCGGCAGGGCCTGCCGCTGTGCGGGCGGCGGCTCGGGCATCGAGGGCGGGGGCGGCGGTGCGACGACGATCCGCTCTGGTACCGGCTCAGGCGGCAGGGGTTCGGGACGCCGCGCCTCGGGCACGGTCTCCGGATAGGGGGGCGGCTTGGCGCGGGAAGGCGGCGGAGGCGATTCCGGTTTGCGGCTCCGGAGCGATGAGGACCAGTTCGATGATGGACACGAGCATCGGCTCGGGCTCCGGCGGCCGCACCCTCCGATAATTCCCCTCGATCCAGGCCAGCGCCCCCACGTGCATCACCAGTACTGCGGCGAATAGGTCGAATCGTGCAGAACGATCGCTGACGACCGTCCAGTCGAAGTGATAGTGCTAGCGGGCGAAGCCGGAAGTAGAAATATCGCCGCTGAAGGTTCCGAGACGGGTGCCGCTCGCCGAGAGGTGAACCGGAGCTACTTGCTCTCCAGGTACTTCTTGCTGATCCCGGCGCCGACGGTGTACTTGGGATCGACGAAGTTGCCGAGCCTTACCTTGCCGCACTGGCTCAGCATCATGTACGCATCCCACTTGTTGAAGCCGTAGTCCTTGGCCATCCACAGCACCAGTTCGCGGTAAGCGATGCGCGTCGCATCCTCCAGCGGCCGCGTGCTGCCGATCGCCATGATGAGCTCCTCGTTTTCGAGGCGCGGCCACTCGATGGTCCAGCCTTTGATCAGTTCGACGTGAATGGTCGTCACGGTCGGATATTCGACCGCCACCCCGCACACTTCGCCATCGCCTTGACAGGCGTGAGCGTCACCGATGAACAGACGCGCCCCGGGCGAGCGCACCGGAAGATAGGTGATGCTGCCCGGGCCCATGTCGGGCAGATCCATGTTGCCGCCGTGATTGTCGGGTGTCAGCGAGTTGATCGAGTCGATCTCCGGCGAGCAGCTCAGAGTCCCGATGTGCGGTTTGTAGGGCAGGGTGACGCGTTCGCTCCAGTACACGAACTTCTCGTCCACGTTGACCTTGCGGACGATCTCCGGCAGCGGATCGTTGAGCGTCGCCGTGTAGTACGTTCCCGTGAGCGCACCGAACTCGGGGATCATGCAGCAGGTGCCGAGCGGATTGCTGCCGCGCGGAACCATCTTCTCGATGTGCACCGCAATCGCGTCGCCCTTCTCCGCACCCTCGATCATGATGGGGCCGTTCTGCGGGTTGAGAAACGGCATGACCAGCTTCTGTGTGGGCAGGTCCTTCTCCGTCTTGATCGCCCCCTCGAAGGCATCGCGCGTCTCCACTACCACGCGATCGCCGGGCTTGATGTGGAGCACCGGATCGGAGTAAGGGCCCATGGTGTAGTGATAGCGGCCTTGTTTCGCCTCCGTCAGTTCGTGGGTGGCGCCGACTTTGCCCTTGGCGACCCCTTTGGTGTACATGATCGATGTATCCAGCCAGTTAGCCATGTCTGCTCTCCTTAGGTCTCACAAGTGTCTGTCTATATCGCAAGATACTTCCTCATCACTTGATCGTCGGAAAGGTCGGCCGGTGCGACCTCGTCCACGATGGTGCCCTTCTCCATGACGTAGCACCGTTGAGCCAGCGACATGATCATGTCGATGTTCTGCTCGACCAGCAGTACGGTCAGCCCGATCTCGGCATTCAGCTTCTTCATGTTCTCGGCGATCTGCTGGACGATGGAAGGCTGGATGCCTTCGGAGGGTTCGTCCAGCAGCACCAGTTCCGGCCCGCCGATAAGCACGCGCCCGATGGCCAGTTGCTGCTGCTCTCCGCCGCTCATCGTCCCGGCTCTCTGCGTCCGTCGCGTCTTGAGAATGGGGAAGTAGCGGTCGATCAATTCGTCGAGGCGCTGGCCGCTCTTGCTCGCACCGATCATCTCGCCCATGGTGAGGTTCTCGCCCACGGTGAGGCGCGGGAAGATCCCACGCCCCTGCGGGATGTAACCGATCCCGCGCCGCGCGCGCAGGTTGGCCCGTTCGGCGGTAACGTCCTCGCGGTCGTAGAGGATGGTACCTTCCGTGGCGGGCAGCAGGCCGATCAGGCACTTCATCAGCGTCGTCTTGCCCACGCCGTTGCGGCCGATGATCGCGGCGATCTCGCCCTTGCGGATGGAAAAATCCACGCCTTGCAGGATCGGCGTAGCGCCGTAGCCGGCCCGCAATCCGTGCACTTCCAGCAGGGGATAGGCGGCCATCAGGCCTTCCCCAGGTAGATGCGGACCACTTCCTCGTTGCTCACGATTTCGTCCAGGCTGCCTTCGCCGAACACCTGGCCGAAGTGCAGGACCGTCACGCGCTTGGCGATCTGGCGGACGAAGGCCATGTCGTGCTCGATCACGACGACCGTCATCCCGGTCGCGTTGAGCTTCTTCACCAGTTCGCCGGTCTTGTAGGTTTCCTCGGGCGACATGCCGGCCGTGGGCTCGTCCAACAGCAGCATGACAGGCTGCAGGGCAACCGCCATGGCGATCTCCAGCCATTGCTGTTGTCCATGGGAGAGGTGGCCAGCGAGAGACTCGCGCCGAGGTTCGAGGTCGATCAACTCCAGCAGCCGCTCGAGCTCCTGCTCCAGCTGCACGCCGCGCTGCGAACGCTGCAAGGCGATTCGCAGGTTCTGCTCCACCGGCAGCTCGACAAAAATCCCCGGAACCTGGAACTTGATGCTGAGCCCGCGCTGGACGCGCAAATGCGGCCGCAGCGTGGTGATATCGTCGCCCCTGAACAGGATGTGGCCCTCGGAGGGCTCGTAGGTCCCCAGGATCAGCTTGAACAGTGTGCTCTTCCCGGCGCCGTTGGGGCCGATCAGACAGCGCAACTCGCCTTCGTCTATGCTCAGGTCGACGCCGTTGATGGCATACAGGCCGCCGAAGTATTTCTTCAATCCGCGCGTTTCTAGAATCGCGGCCATGGTCACGACGAGGTCGAGGAAACGGTGCTGGCCGCCGTCGCTGTGGACCGAGGCCGCGCTCGGCGGCGCAGCTTCTTCCATAGCGTTACGAACAGCCCCTCGGGAGCGAACAGCACGACCACGAGCAGGATCGCTCCCATCCAGATCAATGCGTACTGGCTGCCTTTGACCGCGAGCTGCTGTGACAGCCAAGTCAGAAAGACCGTAGCCACCAACGTCGCCGTGATGTCTTTGCGCCCGCCGGCGGCGACCCAGATGATGGGGAGCGCCGCAGCGGTCAGTCCCATGGACGAAGGCGTGATGTACGAGCCCCATAGCGTGTATAGCACGCCGCTCATCCCGGCCAGAACGCTGCCGATCACGAACACGACGAGTTGATAAAACCGGACGTTGTAACCGAGCATCTCTGCCCGTTCCGGGTTCTCGCGAATCGCGACCAGCACGTTGCCGAAGCGGGAGTTGACCAGCAGGCGCAGGCCCAGATAGACCAGCACCGCCAGCGCCAACACCAGCCAGAAGAATGGCGGCCCGTCGAAGATGATCGTACTATCGCCCCAGGGCCAGGTGAGTGGCGGCATGTTCGACATGCCGTTGAAGCCATTCAGCCGTGCCGACCCGATCGTCCATTCCGGGCCGGCGGTCTGCGCCATGAACGTCTCGAAGACCAGCGTGACCGACAGGGTGACGATGCCGACGAACACGTCGCGCACTCCGCCGTAGAACATGAAATAACCGATGACCACGGCAAGCACGACCGGCATCGCGAACGATGCCAGCAGCGCGGCCCAGGTCCAGAGCCCGGCATCGCCGGTGTTGATGCTGATCACACCGTACGTGTACCCGGCGAGACCGAAGAATGCGGTCTGGCCGAAGCTCAGAATGCCCGCGTAGCCCCAGATCAGCGACAGGCCGAGCGCCATGAACACCCACACCAGGAAATAGGTGAGGTTGGTGATGGCGAAGGCGTTGACGAACGTCGGCAGTAGCGCGAGCGCCACGACGATCAGGACAAACACCGACCAGAACACCGGGCCGCGGCCCAGCGTCTGCGGTCCGTCGAGCGCGGAAAGGAGCCGTCCCATGGCTTCAACGGCCGCCGGAGCGCTGCAGCGCCCAGCCGCTGATGCCCTTGGGCAGCACGCGCACCACCACGATCACGGTCAGCAGCAGGCCGATCTGCCCGATGAGCTGGCCGTAGGACTTGGTCAACAGAGACTGGATGAATCCCAGCACGGCCGCAGCGGGCGCGAGTCCGAGCATCACGTCCGCGCCGCTGACCACGACGGTCACGAACGACTGCACGATGAACGCCTGGCCCATGGTCGGGACTGCCGTCATCGTCGGCGCGTATAGCGCTCCAGTCAGGCCTGCCAGTGCTGCACCCAATGCAAACGTGAGGCTGTAGACACGGCTGGTATCGGTGCCGAGTGCGCGTGCCATATCGGCGTTCTGAATGGTCGCCCGCGAATAGATGCCGAAGCGCGTGCGGACGAACAGCCAGTACAGCCCCGCCAGCAGGATCAGCGCAATCAGGGGCAGCAGTGCGCGATAAACCGAGAAGGAATAGTCGCCCAGCTCGAAGCTGCCGAACGGCGTCTTCAAGCCTTCGATCGAAGGACCGGCGACGATCAGCATGCCCTGCGTCGCGATCAAACTGATGGCCCAGGTCGCGACGATGGAATCGAACAGGCGGTTGTACAGCCGGCGGATGACGACGAACTCGAGGACGAGTCCCACCAGTCCGGCGGCAAGGGTGCCGGCCAGCATGGCCAGCGGCAACGGCAGCCCTGCGCGCGCGCTCAGCACGGTAACGTAGGCGCCGCACATGATGAACTCGCCATGCGCGAGGTTGATCACTCCCATCATCCCGAAGATGACGGCGAGCCCCAGGCCGCACAGCGTCAGAAACGCGAACGCGTCCGCGAACTGATAGAAAAAAGCGTAGGCCTGTACCAGGAAGGTCATCTGCGCTCGAAT